>JAZRWC010000080.1:0-7225 GCA_045599505.1 Erysipelotrichaceae bacterium
TAAGTGTGAAGAAGTAAGTAAGATACTAGGAAATGAAGGAAGAGTACTAGTAAGACCTTCAGGAACAGAGCCATTAGTAAGAGTAATGATAGAAGCATCAAGCGATGAAATCTGCAAGAAGTATGTAGATGAGATCGTTGAAGTAGTAAAGAGTAAAAACTAAATGATAAGCCGGTAAATAGTCATTGTACTAAACCAGCTTTTTAAAGTGATAAAAGTAGTAAGAAGTTGAGGTAGTAGTATGTGTGGAATTGTAGGCTATGTTGGTAATAAGCAAGCAGCTCCAATAATTTTGGAAGGATTAGAAAAACTTGAGTATAGAGGATATGATTCAGCAGGTTTAGCCGTAAGAATGCTTGATGGAAATACTCAAATAGTAAAAGCTAAAGGAAGATTGAAAAATTTAATAGAGAAGACTGATAGTGGTAAATCAGTTGTTGGTTGTTGTGGCATTGGTCATACTAGATGGGCAACTCATGGCGAACCATCGCAAATCAATGCACATCCACATTTTAGTAATAGTGTTTCTGACATCAGTGAAGAAGATGATTCACTAGTTGTTGGAGTACATAATGGTATTATAGAGAACTATGTAGAAATTAAAGACAAATTAAAAAGACATGGTTATTCATTTTACAGTCAAACAGATACTGAGGTGTTAATAAAATTAATAGACTATTACTACAATAAATATGATCACAATCCTATTGACGCTATTTCTAGAACTATGATGAGAGTCAGAGGTTCATATGCAATAGAAGTAATGTTTAAAGGATATACTGATGAAATATTTGTTGCTAGAAAAGACAGTCCAATGATTCTTGGCGTTGCTGAAGATGGTTCATATATAGCTTCAGATGTACCAGCTATACTAAAACATACGAATCATGTTTATTACATTGATAATATGGAATTAGCTTCAGTAAAAAATGGGGAAATACATTTCTTTAATTTAGATGGTGAAGAAATAAAAAAGGAATTAGTTGAGATAGAATGGAATGCTAAAGCTGCTGAGCGTGATGGATTTGAACATTTTATGATGAAAGAAATTCATGAACAGCCTAAGGCAGTAAGAGATACAATCAATAGTTGCTTGAATAATGATGAAATTGATTTATCTAGAATAAATCTTTCAAAAGAAATTATAAATAGCATGAATAATATCACTATTGTCGCATGTGGTTCAGCTTGGCATGTCGGAGTAGTTGGTCAATACGTTATTGAACAGATGGTACAAATTCCTGTTAGAGTTGAACTAGCTAGTGAGTTTAGATATCGTAATCCAATGATTTGTGAAAAAGATTTAGTGATAGTAATCTCTCAATCAGGAGAGACTGCTGATAGTTTAGCTGCATTAAGACTAGCAAAAGAAAAAAAGGGCAAGACTTTATCAATAGTTAACGTTGTTGGAAGTAGTATAGCTAGAGAATCAGACAGCGTTTTATATACATTAGCTGGCCCAGAAATAGCTGTAGCTACTACCAAGGCTTATTCAGCCCAATTAGTGGCTATATATTGTCTAGCATTATATTTAGCAAAAAATAGAAACTCTATAGATGAAGATCAATATAAGCATTATATTGCAGAATTAAAGTTGCTCCCAGAAAAGATTGAAAAAACTCTTGAGAATAAGGACAGAATTCAATGGTTTGCCAGCAAGTATTCAAACGCTAAGGATGTTTTCTTTATTGGTAGAGGAATAGATTACGCTATTAGTTTAGAAGGTAGTCTAAAATTTAAGGAAACAAGTTATATTCATTCTGAGGCATATGCAGCTGGAGAACTAAAGCACGGGACAATCAGTTTAATTGAAGATAATATTTTGGTGATTGGAGTATTAACTCAGAGCGCATTATATGAGAAGACTTTATCAAATATGGTTGAATGCAAAGCTAGAGGAGCATATTTGATGGGGTTGACCAGTTATGGAAATTATATGATTGAGGATTCTGTAAACTTTTCAGTCTATGTTCCTAAGGTTGATGAACTATTTGCTGCCAGTGTAGCAGTAGTACCTTTACAACTATTAGGATATTACGTTTCTGTCGCAAAAGGCTTAGATGTCGATAAACCAAGAAATTTAGCTAAGTCAGTTACAGTAGAATAAAAAATAGAAGCGAACTTGTGTTCGTTTCTTTTATTGAGAGAGAATATGTGTTATTATTAAGTCGACAAATAGAAGTATGAGGAAATATAATATGAAAAAAGTACTAATTGTTTTGATGACTCTACTAATGGTTTTATCTGTAGTGGGTTGTTCAAAGAAAGAACCAGAACCAGTTGAACCAGATCCAATTGTTGATGTTGATCCTGAACCAGAGCCTGAACCTGAACCAATTGTGTATAGAAATCCGCTAACTGGTGAAGTTACTGAAGAAGATATTTCTAATAAAAGACCTATTGCGGTAATGCATAATACAATTTATCAGGCCTTACCTCAATCAGGTAACTCAAAAGCTGATATTTATATTGAAATGTGTGAAGAAGGTGGAATCTCTAGAGTAATGGGATTATACCAGGACATTGAAGGCGTTGGAAAACTTGGAAGTATCAGAAGCTGTAGAGAATATTTCTTGGCTTGGTGTATGAGTTTAGATGCATTAATTGTTCATGATGGTGGAGATACACTATGTAGACAGGCTACTGCTAATATTTATAGAACATTAGATGCAGCTGTTGTTGGATCTTCAGTATATTACAGAGATCAGAACAGAATGCAGTATTTAGCTTATGAGCATACTGAATATACTTCTAGTGATAGAATTCTTGGTTACTTAGAAAATTCATCTATTAGACAAGAACATGAAGAAGGATATAAGCAGATTTTCACTTTTGGTGAAGATGCTACTCCTAGTGGAAAAGACGCTACAAAGGTTAGAGCAGAAATTTCAGGATATAAGAATACTGTATTTAAGTATGATGAGTCTACTCAAAGATATAAAGTATATTTCTGGGATGATGAACCATATATTGATGAATCATACAATAATACTCAAATTGAAGTTACTAATGTATTAATCCTAACATGTTATCAATATACAAAGTATCCTGCTAATGATAAGGCTAGACAGGCTTACGCAATGGATAGTGGTACTGGATACTATATTAGTGGAGGTAAGTGTGCGGAAGTTAAGTTTACTAAGGCTGACTACAATGTTAACCAGGATTATGGTGCTGGAATGGTAATTACTTATGCTGACGGTTCACCATTAGTAATGAATATTGGTAAGACTTATATCATTATGATGAGCGATTCAAATACAATCGCAATTGATTAAATAATTATATACGAACTAAATTGGAGTTTGTGATAATTCATAAACTCCTTTGATTAGATAATACTTGTTTGAAATGGGGTGTGGGAAATGAATAGAGAACAAGTAATCAAGAAACTAGAACAGTACAATCAACAGCATTTGTTGAGATATGAAAATGAGTTAACTGATGAACAAAGAGAATCTTTGTATGAACAAATTCTTTCAACTGATTTTTCTTTATTAAAACATTTAGAAAAGAAAAATGAAGAAAAGGGTAATAGAAATATTACTGGTTTAGATTGTTTAGAAGTATCTCAAAGTGAATTAAAGAGAAATGAATATAAAACTGCTGGATTAAAAGCTGTTAGAGATGGCAAAGTTGGAGCAGTGTTATTGGCTGGTGGTCAAGGGACTAGATTAGGATTTGACCATTCAAAAGGTATGTTTAATGTTGGTGTTACTAAACCTTTATATATCTTTGAACAGCTAATTAGAAATCTTATGGATGTCACTGATGAAGCAGATGCTTATGTGCCATTCTATGTAATGTGTTCTGATAAGAATATAGGTGAGATTACAGAATTCTTTAAAGAACATAATAACTTTGGTTATCCTAGTGAATATTTGGCTTTCTTTACTCAAGATATGGCTCCTAGTTGTGATTATAATGGAAAGATTTATTTAGAAGATAAATATAAGCTTAGTTTATCACCTAATGGTAATGGTGGATGGTTCTCTTCATTTGCCAATGCGGGATTATTAGAAAACGCTAAAAATAGAGGAATAGAATGGTTGAATGTTTTCTCTATTGATAATGTTTTACAGAGAATCGCTGATCCAATGTTTATTGGTGCTATTATTTCTGAAGGATATGTATCTGGTGGTAAGGTAGTAAGAAAAACAAATGAAAATGAAAGAGTTGGTAATCTTTGTTTAGAAGATGGTAAACCTCAAATTGTTGAGTATTATGAAATGACTCCAGAACTATTATCTATGAAAAAAGAAAATGGGGATCCAGTATTCAACTTTGGTGTAACATTAAACTACACATTTAGAATGGATAAGCTTATTGATATTATTAATGCTGAAATACCAGTACATGTAGTTGAAAAGAAGATTCCTTATTTAAATGATGCTGGTGAATTAGTTAGTCCAGAATCACCTAATGGATATAAGTTTGAAACGCTTGTATTAGATATGGTTCATTTAATGGATAATTGTTTACCTATGGAAGTAGTAAGAGAAAAAGAATTTGCTCCAGTAAAGAACGCTAGTGGTAATGATAGTGTAGATACTGCTAGAGAATTATTGAAGTTAAATGGGATTGAATTATAAAAATATGTTTAGTAAATGAGCAAGTGGTGAGGGATTGCCATTTGCTTTTTATGAGATAATTTTGAGTAAAGCGAATTTAATAAAAACATAATCTGAGAAAATGTGTATAGTAAAATAGTAGATAGAAGGGGTAGTGTTGAAATTATTATTATTTATCTGCGATTTGAAAGATAAATAATATGTATAAATACTATTGTTTACTACAAATTAATAATTATGAAATAATAGAGAATTCTATTATTAGTTGGGGGGATTTCTTATGAGTAAACTAAGAAAACTTTTATTGACTGTCCTTGTAGCTTTAGTAGCTTTAGGACCAGTTTCTGTTGTTAAGGCAGAGACTAATCCTACTGGTACAGTAGGTGGTGGAACATGGACTTACTATCCTGAAGGGTCAGAGGAATATTTACCAAATTCTTTAGTAATAACTGGAGAGGTTGGCCCATTCAACTGGATTGATTCAATGACATGGGATGAGTATTGCGATGAAATTGTTAATATTTATTTCTTGCCAAGCTCAGTTTCAGTATTAGATTGGGAATACGAAGACATTTCAGATTTCTATTCAAATCCAATTCATTTTTATTATCGAGTTGGAACAGTTGAAGAGATATTATATAGCACATATTTCCCTGGAACTTTGATTGAAGATAGAATTAATGAAGATGGCCATGTTGATTACTTAAAGTGGCCTGTGGAAGGCTATGTTGGTGGTTGGTATTGTGAAAAAGATCAGTGTTTCTATAGAGATTTGCATTCAGAACCTGTTGAAGAAAAATACTTGAAGTTAGGCAATGACGAGATGTTCTATGGTAGATACTACATTATGTCTGAAACCAAGTACCAGTTCGTGGATTTCTATTTTAATAGAGAAGAAATGGCAGGTATTTTGTTTACATCTGGTGTAGTTCAAATAGCTGTATTCCCTGACGGTTCGTTTGTTTATAATGGAGCTGAAGGTGGTGGAGATGGATTGCCTTTAGATTTCGATGAAAATTTTGTTGGACGAATTGCTTCATATGGATTAGAGTGGGGTGGAATTGGATACTTGTTTGGAGGTGTAACATTTGATCAGATGAGATTAGACCCAGTCAACGAAACTATTATTTTTGAAGACACTGAATTTGGAGAAAAGTGGGTATATTATCCAACTCATTATACAAGTGGAGTAGATGGAGTTTACTATGCTGATGATGGTAATAATACATGTATAGCTAATGTTGTTGATGGTATTATTAATTTCCAACTTTATGAAAATACTGAAGATGGAAAGGTCTTAGTTGATTCTGGAAGCTTTGAAAATGAAAATAATTATGTTGGTAGTGATTTAGGAAGATATGATCGTAAGAAATTTATCGGTGATTCAAACATGGAATACTATGCAACAATTGATAAGGAAGCTGGTGTTATCCATTTCTACAATGGAGAAGCACAAAAGGCAATGTTCCATGGCTCTGGTGGAAAATCTAGATCACTTGGTATTATGTTATTAAGTGAAGGAGATGAATTTGAGGAAGCACCTGTAACAGAAAAAGTCGGCGTAGCAATGACTTTAGAAAAGATTGAAGTATCTGAAGATAATATAACTGTAGAAGGTGTTACAGAGGGGGAACCAATTGAAGGTGGTACTATCGTTAATGTTAAAGTTGGCCAGCCAGTAACACTACAAGTAAAGGCAACAGCGGAATATGGTGATTTAGCTTATTCTTGGTTTGTTGACGATTCAGGTGAGGCAATTGAAGACGAAACAACTGACACATTTGTTGTTGAAGCAGTAACAAAATTAAGTATTATCTCTTGTTTAGTTGAAGATGAATTTGGAAATGCTGAATTCCATACTTTTAATGTACGTGTTGATAATGGTTTAGAACTTGTTGATACTACTGAACAATTAGTATGTGTTGCCGAAAATGACGAAGTAACATTTGAGTTTGAAGCGACTTGCGATACTGGTGAATTAACATACTCTTGGGCTCAAGTTATTTTTGATGGTGAAGAATCATATGATGTACCTCTAAAAGAGACTAGTAACAAATTAACTGTAACAGTAACAGAGGAATCTATCTTCAAATGCACTGTTGAAGATGAATATGACAACAGCTTTGGAGTATATTATACAGTACAGTTACATGAAGCTGGAGAACCTGAAGAAGAAAGTAGTGTTGAATCAACATGTAACAAAAAGGGTTATACAGTTGCTGTAACAAAGTGTGAAAACTGTGAAGAAGTATTATCTAGAGAAACTACTGAAATTGATATGTTACCTCATACAGTAGTAATTGATAAGGCAGTAGAGCCAACATGCACAACAGAAGGAAAGACAGAAGGTTCACATTGCTCAGTGTGTGGAACAGTGATTAAAGCCCAAGAAGCTGTTAAAGCTACAGGACATAAGGAAGTAACTCTAGAAGCTAAAGAACCAACAGCTACTGAAACAGGATTAACAGAAGGTAAGAAGTGTTCAGTATGTGGAGAAATCTTTGTAGCACAGAAAGAAATCCCAGCATTAAAGAATGAATTAGTAGCTGATGATACAACTACAGAAGTAGAAGTAGATAAGGATACAGATACAATCATTACAACTGTAGCTACTACAGAAGAAGAACCAACAGTAACACTATCAGAAAATTGGA
>JAZRWC010000081.1:0-11040 GCA_045599505.1 Erysipelotrichaceae bacterium
AACCTCTTCCTTAGCTGATTCAACATCAACATCATACTTCTGATTGCTTGCGAATTCATAAGTAAGCTGATAGTCTCTTGCTAATCTGTCTAACTGGTTATCTCTATTAGCGATAATCTTCGCTTTTTCAACATTCAATGAGTTTGATTGAACTGTGATAGTATTAAACTCATTTCTTGCCTGTCTTAATTGAGCAAACTTTCTTGATTGCTCATTAGTTGCCTGTACTCTTCTATCGCGTTTTTGAGCTATTGCCTGAGTAATTTCATCCTTTAAGGCGTATTGCTCATTCAAAGAATTTACAAGCTGATCATTGTAGCTTTCTTCATCTGAATAGTTGTCAGGTTTAATACGGTCATATTCTTCCTTTAAACTTTCATACTTGCTACGCTTAATTTCAACTACTTCTTTTAATGAAGCTAAAGATACTTTATTGCTAACTAAATCGTTATTAGCTTCTTCTTTTAGCTTAGTAGTCTTATTTAATAAAGCGGTTAATCCTTCCTTTTCTAAAGTGATATCGCTTATTCTCTTTTCAACTTCTTCTAATTGGTTCTTGTATGTTAGTGGAGATTCAACTCTCTTATTATATCCACCAGACATACTACCACCTCTATAGATAACATCACCATCAACAGTGACGATCTTATATTGGTAATTTAATCTTTTAGCTAAATAGTTACCATTAGCTAAATCATCTGTAACTAAGACATTACCTAAAAGTGATAGAACGATAGAATCATATTCTTCCTTACAATCAACAAAGTCACTTGCTAAGCCTAAGAAACCATTTGTATTTTCAGCAACAAACAAATGATCTTTATTGACGTATCTTGGTCTCATAACAGTTAAAGGTAAGAAAGTAGCTGTACCAGCCTTATTACGCTTTAAGAAGTTAATAGCTCCTCTAGCTGCTTGCTCATCTTTTGTAACAACGTTATAAACGCTACCTGCTAAGGCTGTTGATACCATTAAGTCATAGCCTTCATCAGGAATTAACAAATTAGAAACAACATCAATAATTCCTTCTAAAGCATTCTTGTTTTCCATTATAGATTTAACACCAGTTTCTTTATCAAATGGTGTTTTAATCTGGCTTTCTAATACGCTCTTACGATTGTTTAAATGGAATAAAGAATTATTTCTAGAAGCGATATCACTATTAAGCTCATTTAACTTGTTATCAAATGAATCGATATTATGCTGTAATAATTCAATAGTTGCTTCAGTAGAGTTTACTCTTGCCAGTCTATCCTTATATTCATTTTCAGCATCATCTAAAGCTAATTTAGTTTCCTTAATTTTCGCTTCAGTAGTACCTGTTTCACGAATATATCTTCTCTTTTCATCAACTTCAACCTTACGCTTTTCTAAGATTTGAATTTCGTCTAATACCTTGAATAGCTTATTCTGTAAGATATTAACATCATTATCAATGCCAGTAATTTCATCCTTTAACTCATTAGCAGCGTTTTCTAAAATCTGAATATTAGCTCTTTCTGTAGTAGCTTTATATTCATATTCGAATAGTTGCTGTTCAATAGTTTCTAAATCTTCAACATAGTTAGAGATTTCATGAACTAATACTGCTACTTCAATTTCAGTTAATCTATTCTTCTTTTCTAAGAAAATTTCAGCTTTTCTAGCTTGACGCTTTAATGGAGAAACCTGCTTTTCTAATTCGTTTAAGATATCATTTAATCTTTCAATATTTTCTTGAGTATGATTTAGCTTATTTAAAGTATCATTCTTTCTCTTCTTATATTTGCTGACAGAAGCAGCTTCTTCAAATAATGCTCTTCTTTCAATTGGCTTTGCTTCAGCAAATGATTGAATGTTACCTTGGGAAATGATGCTCAATGAATCCTTTCCTAAGCCAGTATCCATAACTAATTCAACAATATCTTTTAATCTGCAAGGTTTATTGTTGATTAGATATTCACTTTCATTGGTATTTTTATATAGTCTTCTAGTTACTTCAAGTTCTGAATATTCTGAATTTAAAACTTTATTGGAATTATCAAAAACAAGTGTTACTTCAGCCATGTTCACACCCTTTTTGCCAACGCTACCCGCAAAAACCACATCACTCATTGAGCTACCTCTCATGTTCTTAGCTGATTGCTCACCTAATACCCACTTGATGGCATCAATGACATTACTCTTACCGCATCCATTAGGACCTACAATACCAGTAAAGTCACTCTCAAAATCTATAACTGTTTTTGTTGCGAATGATTTAAATCCATTTAAAATAATGCGCTTAAAAAACATAGAAACCTCTTTTCCACCATTTATTATACTAAATACCAATGTCAAATTAAACAAAAAAAGATAAATGTGCTACAATTGTTAAGTCGGAGGTAACAATTTATGTACGAATCACGTTACGAAGGTTTCTTTGAAAAACAACATGAAATTAACTATCTTCCTGAGACAATGTTCCAGATGGTTAAAAGAGTTGGATTACAGCATGCTGAAGAAACTGCCTATGAGTTCATGGGTAAAAAGACAAACTATAAGACTTTCATCGATAAAATCGAATTAACTGCTAAGGCTTTAACAGCTATTGGCATTAAGGATGGAGATACAGTAACAGTATGTATGCCTAACTGCCCTCAAGCAGTTGATATGTTCTACGCGATTAATAGAATCGGCGCAACAGCTAATATGATTCATCCATTAAGCGCTCAATCAGAAATTACATTCTATTTAAACTTCTCTAATTCAAAAGTAGTATTAACTTTAGATCAGTTCTATGACAAAGTAGTAGCTGCAAGAAGTGAATGTGATCATCAAGTCATTATTATAATGGCTAAGATTGAAGATGAATTACCTGTTTACTTAAAGTATCCATATATGGTTTCAAATACTGGAAAATATCCAGCTAAGCCAACTAGCGCATATTCATTATTATGGAAAGAATTCTTACATATGGGTAAGAAATATCCTTTACCATTACCAAAGATTGAATTTAAGATCGATAAGACTTCAGTTATCTTATACTCTGGTGGTACTACTGGAACTAATAAAGGTATCATGTTATCAGATTTAAACTTCAACGCATTATCATTACAGGCTAGAAAGGCATTAGGCTTAAATCCTGTTAAAGGTGACAGCATATTAGCTGCTATGCCATTATTCCATGGCTTTGGTTTAGGCATTTCAATTCATACATGTTTAAGCAATGGTATTACTTGTTCATTAATGCCACAATTCACTGTTAAATCATATGGCAAAACGTTATTAAAGAAAAAGCCAAACTTTATCGCTGGTGTTCCAACATTATTTGAAGCTTTATTAAGAACTCCAGGTATGGAAAAAGCTGATTTATCATTCTTAAAGGGTATGTTCTCTGGTGGAGACTCATTATCAATCGAGTTAAAGGCAAAGGTTGATGAATTCTTAAAACAACATGGAGCTACTATTCAGATATCAGAAGGATATGGAACTACTGAATGTGTTACAGCAAGCTGTTTAACTCCATTAGGAAAATATAAGCCAGGATCAATTGGTTTACCTTTCCCAGATACAAAGTATATTATCTGTAAAGTTGGTACTACTCAAGAAGTTGACAATCTATATGAAGAAGGTGAAATTTGTTTATCAGGTCCTTCATTAATGTTAGGATACTTAAATAATGATGAGGAAACAGCTGATACACTAAAGATTCATGAAGATGGAGAGTTATACTTACATACTGGTGATTTAGGATATATGGATGAAGAAGGCTATGTTTACTTCAAGCAAAGAATTAAGCGTATGATCATTACTTCAGGCTATAATGTCTACCCTTCAGCAATAGAGAATGTTATAGATGGTCATCCAAAAGTACAGTTAAGCTGTGTAATTGGTGTTAAAGATCCATACAGAATTCAAAAGGTAAAAGCGTTTGTAATGTTAAAACCAGGTGTAGTTGCTGATGAATCAATCAAGCAAGAAATCTTAGATTATTGTAAGAAGCACATCGCTAAATATGCTATGCCAAGAGAAATTGAATTCAGAGATGAACTTCCAAAAACATTAGTTGGAAAGGTTGCTTACCGTGTATTAGAGGAAGAAGAAGCAGAAAAGCAAGCTCAAAAGGAACAGCTTTTAGCTCAAGCTAATTCTACAGAAGAAAGTAAATAGTTTTAAAAAGCTACAAACGACTATGGTTCTGTTTGTAGCTTTTTTCATATTATGAGTTAAAATAAAAGGGATCATAGGCAAAATCACTTATAACCCCTGTCTTAATACAAAGTATTACATACATTTAGATGTTTTTAATTTCTCTAGCAGGATTTCCACCAACCAAAGTATTAGCTTGTACATCTTTAACAACTACACTACCAGCAGCTATTACTGCATTATCTCCAATAGTAATTCCAGGAACTATTGTCACATTGCTACCAATCCAAACATTATTTCCTACTGTAATTGGCTTATAAATCTGATATCCATTTTTTCTATCTTCAGGACTAATAGCATGATTAATAGTAATAAAAGTAACATTTGTACCAATTAGAACATCATCTCCAAAAGTTACTAAACCACCATCTAAAATCTTACAATCATAATTAGCGAAGAAATTCTTTCCTAATTTGATTCTATCACCATAATCACAATAGAATGGTGGATTGAATCTACAATCTTCAGGAGCATTAGGAATAATCTGTTCAATTAGTTCTCTTTTTGTTTTCTCATCTTTTGGATCTGTATGATTGTATTTATAACATAAGCTTTGAACTAAATCTCTTCTTACTTTTAATACAGGGTCATTTCTTACAAACCATTTTCCAGCCATTGCATTTTCGTAATTTGTCATATCGTCTTCCTTTTATTTAGTTAAGTCTACACACTTAGTGATTAACTCAATATCATCAAATTTAAAACCTCTGTTTTCTAAAGCAGACTGAAGTTTTTGATTCTCTAAGGCAAAAGTACAAGATAATTTATCATTACCATTAGCTTTTGTATAGCTAATTGAAAAATCGATACATTTATCATAGTCGCCATTAATTAAAGCAAGATGCATAGCCTTTTCATGTTGGAATCTTGCTCCAATAATAACATAGCTATTTGACTCTTCATCCACAAATACTTTTCCTTCCATAACAAACATTCTAATTATTTCTTCTGTTAATTTATAGAAAGTTCTATTCATGCATATTCTGTTATGATATTGGTTATTACTTTTTAATATTTCTTCAACGGCTTTATCAACATCGCTAACATGTTTGAAATTACCAGTATTACCACCAGTCAAATCAGTTAAATGGAAACCATGATAATGTTGGTCAGTTTCTAAGCCATAAAGCTCGGCCAAATGGCTGCTTCTTTCATTTGATAAACCAGTATACATAGATAATGATTTGACATTGTTCTCTTTGGCTATCTTCATCCATTCATTATAAATTGCCTTCCCTACTCCATTATTTTGAGAAGATGGCTTTACTCTTAGTGTTTCTAGCCAACCATGATTATCTGGAAAGATTGTAATTCTTCCAATACCTAATAACTTATCATTTTCATAAACACCAACTAAAGCACCTTTGCTATTTTCAAAAGCTGGATAAGCTTGCTTTAAATACATAAGTGTTGGAATTGTTTCTCTTTCAACCTGGATAGCTTCATCCAATTGATCAATTGTTAAATGCTTAGTAATATATCCCATAAATATCCCTCTTTATTTTTTAAAAGAGAGCTTTAAGCTCTCTTGAAATATCATATTGTCCGAAAATGATTTTAAGCGTTTTTAAGAGCGTTTTCTAATTCTTCGATAACAGATTCCTTGTTAGGACAGAATGAAGCCTTAGCGCCATATAAATTAGTTAAAATGAATTCTTTTTCAGTAAATCCATATATCTTAGCAATCTTTTCGTATTCGCTATTAATAGTGATACCCATAAGTGTTGGATCATCAGTACAAATGTTTAACTTAACACCTTTATCCATTAATTCTCTAATTGGATGAGTTTCATAAGAAGCGATTGCTCTTGATAAGATATTGCTGGTAACAGATACTTCTAATGTCACATCATGACTAATTAATTCATCTAAAACACTAGGATTATCAAAGTATCTTACGCCATGACCAATTCTTGTTGTATTCTGATTGATAGCGTATTGCATATTAGCTGATTCGCCACCTTCACCAGCATGAATAGTATAGTTAACACCTAATTCTCTAGCTAAAGCAAAAGCCTCATCATAATCGCTCATTGGATTCATACCTTCTGCACCAGCTAAATCGATGCCTACTACACCTTGTTCTTTATATTTAGCAGCTAGCTTAACTGTATATAAGTTTTCTGCCATATTATCAACCTCAGGTCCATTGTTCATCATACATAATAAGATGCCACATACCATATTTGGATACTCAGTTAAAAACTTATTTCTGCCTTCTAAAACGGCTTCAACAGCCTTATCCATATCCATCTCTTTGTTAGTATGTAATTGTGGAGCAAATCTGATTTCAATTAATCTAGTACCAGCTTCATATTCATCTTTTAGTTCTTCATAAGTAGTTTCTACAAGATGATCATAATCCTGTAATAAATCAGTTAATAAACCGAATCTCTTTAATGCTTCATAGAAAGGTGTAGATTCACTCATAATAAAATCATTAACCCATTTTTCATCAGTAACACTATCGTCAATAATGCCCTGTTCTCTAGCGTACTTACAATAAAGTCTGTAAGGAATTGCTCCATCTAAATGATAATGTAATTGTACCTTTGGAAAGTTCATGTCAAATCTCCTTTTAATAAACACTTTAATATCTTATCACATTTCCAACTAAAAAAGGTGCTTTATCAGCACCTTATGTTACTAAATTATCTAGGCTTTCTTAATAAATAAGAATATGAGTCACCAGCCTGAACATAAGTAGCCTTAATTTCAGGCAATAATGTTGGTAAATACTTTTCAGCCCACCACTTCATACCTGGTTCTTCTGTATTGAAATGTCCTGGAACTAATACGCTCTTCTGTCTGCCTACACCAGCTCCATCTCTCATATAGATACCAACTGTGAAGTCTGTGATTTCTAAACAGCAAATAGTATCAATATCATTTTCTTCAATAGAACTTAAAATTGAGTTGTCTGCTCCACCAATAATATGGAATGGGAACATAATTCTCTTACTTGTTCCATCTACATCTGCCATAGCCTTCATACCAACTAAGTTCATCTTTTCCATCATATGCTGAGCAACTTCTCTTGTAGGAGTTTCTGGAATTTCGAACATCTGTGGACGATTTGGATCGTTGATTACGTATTGATGCCAATCTAATTCATCAGCTAAACCATAGAAGATACCATCAACATATCTACCTTCATACATACATCCAGAATGAATGTAGTCATGATTACGCCATACAGTAATGCCATATTCATCTAATAAAGCTTTCTTAGCGATGAATGTCTTATCATTAGCTAACCAATCAGTATGGTCACCATGATTCCACCAGCAAGCTTCATGAGAGATGATTAAGTTTGCACCTAGTTCATGAGCCTTTTTGATTACTGGAATAGAAGCGTAAATAGTTGTAACAATACCAGTACATTCTTTATCAGTTGGTCCATATAAAACCTTGTCTCTAGTCTTAGTTTCATCGATTGTGCCCCAACCTTTACAATCCTGTTTACATTTTGCGATAACTTCAGAAATTAACATATTATATTCCTCTCTTAAATCTCTATAACAATTGTACTTTCTATCTTAGGTGATTTTCAAGTGTCCATTTACTAGTTCTAAAGTAAATAGTAGCGCCAATACCAGCAGCAGTAAACGCGATTGGAGCTGACATGTAAATAACGTTGATATTATTGCCAGTTAATCTTAAACCAACTGCTACTACTAAAGCTCTAATAATAACCTGAGTAGTTACAGCGATAACTAATGGCATCTTCATATTTCCGCCACCACGACAAGCACCATTGTAGATGTGTGACCAGCCAAGTGGGATATATGAGAATACACAGAATCTGCTCATTGCTGCTCCAGCAATGATAACATTTGGATCCTTGTTGAAAATGCTAATGAAGAATTCAGCAAAGATAAATACAATTGTAGATACAACAATTGTTGCTCCGGTAGATAACCAGATACCTAAATTTAAGCCAGTCTTAATTCTGTCATATTTTTCTGCACCTAGGTTCTGACCTACGAAACTAGTAGTAACTGCTGAAATTGATTGAATTGGAATCTGAACCCAACCATTTAACTTTTCAGCTACACCGATACCAGCAATCTGATCTACTGAGAATGTATTGATATTTGTCTGTACGAACATTGCTGAGAATGCGATTAACATGTTCTGTAAAGCTGCAGGAATACCTAATGTGATAATGTCACTACAGATTTTCCAATCAAAGCGTAATTTCTTAACATCGATGTTAACCATAGGTAACTTAAATACTAGTCTCATACATAAGAATGCTGAGAAACATTGAGCAATAAATGTAGCTAATGCAGGTCCTGTAACAGACATACCTAAAATTCTAACAAATGACATACCTAATACTAGGTTGATGAATGATGAGATAACTAAGAAAATTAATGAATGTTTAGAGTCACCTAGCGATCTTAATGTCGCAAATGAAATCTGATAAATCATTAATGGAAAGTTACCAATCAGATATACTCTTAAATATGCTGTAGCATCAGGCACTAATTCTGGTTGAATCTTACAGATTGAAATGAAGAATGGAATTAGCGCTTCTGTAGCTAGCATAAATACTAAGCCAAAGAATAATGCGAAAATAATCGCAGATTCAATTGTCTTTTGAATCATTGCGAAATCTTTTTTTCCAAAGTATCTGGCAACTAAAATACCAGTAGCTAAACCAAAGCCATAATATAAATGACCAGAAATATTAATAATACTTGTGCAGGCACTTACAGCTGATAAAGCTGTTTTATTTACATAGTTACCAACGATAAAAGTATTAGTAATGTTATAAAGCTGTTGGAAAATATTAGAAATAAAAATTGGAATAATGAAAGCAGCAAATAGCTTTGGAATACTACCCTCAGTAAAGTCTAAAGCTCCTGACTTATTCATCTTGATTCCCCCTTTACTTATTCTTTACATAAATTTTATCACACAAAAAAAGCACATAGACACTATGTGCTCACTTTTTTTCACTTTTCTAGATGAAATTTATTTTTATTAAACACATTACGTAATTGCTGAATGTTATTTACAATAATGGTTCAAAGATTCTAATTATGTTAAGTATGAAACTAATATTCCATCTCTTCTTTAAGTCTGTTTTCTCTATTTTCTTGCAATCCTTTTCTAGATTAATGAAATCATCAACAATATCATTAATAGCGTTGCACTTGTATAGATATACCCCAACTTCAAAGTGGTGATATAAAGAACGATAGTCAAAATTAATTGTTCCTACTGTAGCTCTGATACCATCGCTAACTATCTGTTTACCATGGATAAAGCCATCTGTAAGTTCATAGATTTTAACTCCTGATTCAATTAACTCTTTATATCTTGATTTAGCTAAGAAATTAACAAATCTCTTATCGGGAATTCCAGGAAGATATAATCTTACCTCTACTCCTTTTATAGCTGCCTGTTTAATTGAACTAATCATCTTATGATCAGTTATAAAGTATGGTGTCATGATGTATAAATACTTCTCAGATTTATTAATTAAATCAACATATACATCTTCTCCAACTGATTTGTTGTCAAAAGGAATATCATCATATGGAATAACATATCCATCTTCTAAGAAATATGTTTCCTGGTTGAAATACAATGGAGAAAAATCTTTCTTACCTGTTCTATCTCTAAACATCTGAATAAACATTAATGATAAGGACTTAACTGCTCCACCTTCTAGCATCAAGCCAGTATCTTTCCAATATCCATATGGACTTATCTCGTTAATATATTCATCAGCTAAGTTAAATCCACTGACAAAAGCAGTCTTTCCATCGATAATCATTATTTTTCTATGGTCACGATAATCATAAGAAGTTGTAATGATTGGATAGATTGTTGAGAATTTTACACAATTGATTCCCATATTAGTAAGCTTTTGGAAGTAATCTCGTTTTAGGTGTTTAAAGTCACATGTACCATCATACATTATTTTGACTTCTACTCCCTGCTTAATCTTTTCTTTTAGAATTTCTAGTATCTTATCCCACATCTTTCCTTCAGAGATAATAAAGTACTCTAAGAAAATAAAGTATTTAGCTTCTTGAAGCTTTTCTAGCATTCTTTCAAATCCAGCTTCTCCAGAAGGTAAATAAGTTACTTTAGTATTTTTATAGATACCATTTACTCCATAGCTGGCCATCATATTCTTTAAATGATTTAGCTCAACATCATTTTGACAATCTTCTAAAACTTCTTCATCTAATTTAATAAATGAATTTGATTGCTCAACGCCCTTTAGAAATTCTTTTTGTAAGGCTTTATTAGTCTTATCGTTGCTAATAACGAAATATGACAATGCCCCTAGTCCAGGTAAAACAATCACGATAATAAGCCACATAGTCTTAAACTCAGGAGTATCAGTACTATTTAAGATTACTAAAGCAGTTATTATGCTTAACAAGTACAATGCTGAAGCAAAATACAATGCATATTGCATAAAGTAATTGTAAATAGAAAAAAGCAGAAGTATTTGCGCTAGAATAACTAGCACAATAAATCCGCTAGAAGAAAACAATATATCAAATCCTGAGATTCTTTTTCTCTTTGTAAACTTCTTCTTTTCCATAATCACTAACCAATTAATTTAGCAACATCTGAAATTGTGACCAACACAAATAAAGCTAATACAGCTAATATACCAGCATATAAGATGATTGTTTCTAACTTTTTATTAATTCTTCTTCCCATTACGATTTCGATTAATGTTAAGAAAATTCTTCCACCATCAAAGGCTGGAATTGGAATTAGATTCATGATACCTAATGATACAGAAATAGATCCAACTAATGCCAAATAGCTGATAAAGCCATAAGATAAAGCTTCTTGAGTATATGAATACATACCAATAGTACCAGATACACT
>JAZRWC010000082.1:0-3955 GCA_045599505.1 Erysipelotrichaceae bacterium
TAACCTTTAAGCCAATAAATCCGATCCAACCTAAAGCTAAATAGCCAATTGCTGGAATAAGTCGGATCGTAGCCATGTCGTTTCTGTGAGCCAAGGAGTTGTATGACAAGCTTTCTTTCCTAAGACCGCTTGGCCTCCGACTTCTCTTGTGGCTTGATAACCTTTAAGCCAATAAATCCGATCCAACCTAAAGCTAAATAGCCAATTGCTGGAATTCCAATTAATGGATTATCGAAAATAACTCCTGTAATAAAAACAAAAATAGCAACAACATATAAAGCTACTAGTAATAGTAATGCAGCCATACCGTTCTTTCTTGTAATAACTTTTTCTTTCATGTTCTTGCACCTCCTTAGTACATCTATATGATATCAATTTGATATCATATTGTCAACAAAAATCGTGTTCGATAAAAAAGAGGACTAATGTCCTCAAAAATTACTTCTTAAGCTTTTCAAACTTCTCTACAAAGAATTCAACCATCTTACCAGCAAATAGGATAATTGCGACTGTACATACACCAAATGTACCCTTTAACATGATGCCTAATACTAAGCTGATGATTTCTACTGCCCATCTAATTACATGATACTTCTGTTTAAACATCTTCATAAAACCAAATACCATACAATCATATGCAGTCAATCCACATCCTGCAACCTGACTGATTGCGATACCAGCAGTATATAAGATCATACCAATTACTAGACAAATATAACTTGCTACTAATGTTACTTCTGGTAAATCAAATAATAAGAAGCTATCAATACCTAATGAGACAACACCCATTGAAATGATTGTTGCTATAGTAACGTTTTTTCTTTCAGTAAATAATCCTACAAACATCATCGCAATCGCGAAGATGAAGTTCATAGTACCAAATGTTGTATCGGCAATTCTAGATACCCCTAATACTAATACGCTCATAGAATCTACACCTAAATTAGCGTAATTGCAGAAAGCTATTCCTACTCCCATAACAAAGGCACCCAGAATGAATACTAAATATTCTTTAATGGATAATTTCTTACTCATAGTTCCTCCTAACATTTACTTAAAGGGATGAATCCCTGCTACATTTATATTTATTTTCAGCCAAAGTATATTTTACATTTTTTATCTAGATTGTCCACTAAAACTACTTACAAACCATAAAAAAAGCCTCAGTTGTAACAACCAAGGCTTAATAATTGTCTAAATAATACGATTATCTAGGGAACTTAACAGCAGCCTGAGCAGCAGCTAATCTAGCTAAAGGTACTCTGAATGGAGAACATGAAACATATGTTAATCCAACCTTATGGCAGAATTCAACAGATGAAGGCTCACCACCATGTTCACCACAAATACCTAACTTGATATTTGGACGAACGCTTCTACCCTTTTCAGCAGCCATCTTAACTAACTGACCAACACCATTCTGGTCTAACTTAGCGAATGGGTCCTGTTCGTAAATCTTAGAAGTATAGTAAGAATTTAAGAACTTACCAGCATCGTCTCTTGAGAAACCGAATGTCATCTGAGTTAAGTCATTAGTACCGAATGAGAAGAATTCAGCTTCAGTAGCTAATTCATCAGCTAATAATGCAGCACGTGGGATTTCAATCATTGTACCAACATGGTATTCTAATTCAACACCTGCAGCAGCCTTAACTTCTTCAGCAGTTTTAACAACGATATCCTTAACGAACTTTAATTCCTTAACTTCGCCTACTAATGGAATCATGATTTCAGGAACAACGTTCCAATCAGGATGATTCTTATTAGTGTTGATTGCAGCTTCGATTACGGCTCTAGTCTGCATTTCAGCAATTTCAGGATAAGTAACAGCTAAACGACATCCTCTATGACCCATCATTGGGTTGAATTCATGTAAGCCAGAACAGATTGACTGTAACTTTTCTAAAGAAATACCCATTTCTTCAGCTAATACGATCATATCCTTTTCTTCTGTTGGAACGAATTCATGTAAAGGTGGATCTAAGTAACGGATTGTTACTGGTAATCCCTGCATAGCTTCGTAGATACCTTCGAAGTCTTTTCTCTGTAAAGGTAATACCTTTTCAAGAGCAGCTTTTCTCTGTTCAACTGTATCTGAACAGATCATTTCTCTAATAGCCTTTAACTTTTCAGCTTCGAAGAACATATGTTCAGTTCTTACTAAGCCGATACCCTGAGCACCAAATTCATATGCCTGCTTAGCATCTCTTGGTGTGTCAGCGTTTGTTCTAACCTGTAACTGACGAATTTCATCAGCCCAACCCATGAATCTGCCGAAGTCGCCAGAAATTGAAGCAGGAACTGTAGGAATCTGTTCGCCATATACATTACCAGTTGAACCATCGATTGATAACCAATCGCCTTCAACGAATGTTCTACCATCAACTGTGAACTGGTGATCGCCCATTACTAATGCGCCACAACCAGATACACAACAAGCACCCATACCTCTTGCTACTACTGCAGCATGAGAAGTCATACCACCACGAACAGTTAATACACCTTCAGCAGCAGCCATACCTTCGATATCTTCTGGAGAAGTTTCTAATCTAACTAATACAGTCTTCTTACCCTGCTTCTTCCATGCGATAGCATCAGCAGCTGTGAATACGATCTGTCCACAAGCAGCACCTGGAGAAGCTGCTAAACCAGTAGCAACAACCTTAGCGTTCTTTAATGCAGCCTGGTCAAAGCCTGGATGTAATAATGAATCTAACTGCTGAGGTTCAACCTTTAAGATTGCTTCTTCCTTTGTTAATACGCCTTCATCTACTAAATCGCAAGCGATCTTTAAACCTGCAGCTGCAGTTCTCTTACCGTTACGAGTCTGTAACATGAATAATCTACCCTGCTGGATAGTGAATTCCATATCCTGCATATCTTTGTAGTGAGCTTCTAACTTAGCACAAACGTCAACGAACTGTTCGTAAGCTGTTGGAGAAACTTCCTTTAACTGATCAATAGTCTGTGGAGTTCTAACACCAGCAACAACGTCTTCACCCTGTGCGTTCATTAAGAATTCACCGAATAACTTCTTTTCACCAGTAGCTGGGTTTCTTGTGAATGCAACACCTGTACCACAGTCATCACCCATGTTACCGAATACCATCATCTGAACGTTTACAGCAGTACCCCAGCTTGAAGGGATATCGTTCATCTTACGGTAGTAGATAGCTCTTTCGTTATTCCAAGAACGGAATACAGCCTTAATAGCTTCCATTAACTGAACCTTTGCTTCCTGAGGGAAATCGCAACCTAACTGTTCTCTGTAATAAGCCTTGAATCTTACTACCATTTCCTTCATATCATCAGCGTTTAATTCAGTATCTAACTTAACGCCCTTAGCGTCCTTCATTTCGTCAATGATAACTTCGAAAGTCTTCTTTGATAAGCCCATAACTACATCTGAGAACATCTGGATGAATCTACGATAAGAGTCATAAGCAAATCTAGGATTGTTAGACTTAGTAGCGATAGTTTCAACTACTTCATCATTAATACCTAAGTTTAAGATAGTATCCATCATACCTGGCATTGAAGCTCTAGCACCTGAACGAACAGATACTAATAATGGATTTTCTTTGTCTCCTAATTTCTGACCAGCCTGAGCTTCTAACTTAGCTAAGCCGTCTTCGATCTGTGCAACGATTTCGTCACTGATCATTTCACCATCATCATAATAAGCGTTACAAGCTTCAGTAGTGATTGTGAAACCGAATGGTACTGGCATACCTAACTTTGACATTTCAGCTAAGTTAGCACCCTTACCACCTAGAAGTTCACGCATATTAGCATTTCCTTCTTCAAATAAGTAAACAAACTTTTTACTCATTTCCTTCCTCCTTTAATTTCTATACGTACTCAATAATTTTAACAAAGTATTATTCAAATTTCTACAATAATAATGGTACTTTTCTTACATTTTCTCACAAAGTTTTTTAATATTTGACTAGTT
>JAZRWC010000083.1:0-5563 GCA_045599505.1 Erysipelotrichaceae bacterium
ATAGAAAAGATCTTGAGCTTCTAAAAAGTCAATTAATTCTTTTTTAACTTTACTAGTAAATCGTGAAGTATACTTTTTCATCAAAATCTCCTATATACCTGATATAACAAAGTAATACACTGAATAATGTAACGTTTTAATCCATATCTATTAGAAGTCATGTGGCCATTGTTTGAAATGACAAAGGTTTTTCAGAATCTAATTGCAAGATATCTTTCAAATTAGATATTAATGATACAATAAAATTTAATGAAATAGATTATATGAGGTGAAATATGGAAATTAAGAAAACTGCTATTTCTGGAACATTAGAATCTAGTGATATCCAGATAACTATTTCAAATAATGAATCAGGTATTAATATTGACCTTACTAGCAATGTAGAAAAACAGTTTGGCCGTCAGATTAGATCTTTGATCTTAGAGTCATTAAATGAGTTTTCTATCACTAATGCTAATGTTAAGGCTGTTGATAAAGGTGCTTTAGATTGCACAATTAAAGCTAGAATGAAGGATGCTTGTATTAAAGCGTTAGGTGAAGAAGATGAAGCTTAGAAGAACTATGATGTTTGTTCCTGGCAACAATCCAGGTATGATCCAGGACGCTATGATTTATCATAGTGATTCTATTATGTTTGATTTAGAAGACTCTGTAGCTTTAAATCAGAAATCAGCTGCCAGATATCTAGTAACTGAAGCATTAAAGGCTTTAGATTATGGTGATATTGAGTTGGTAGTAAGAATCAATGACCCTAGAGAAAAGACTGGTGAAAATGACTTAAAGGCTTTAGTACCTTTAAATAAAGTAATCATCCGTTTACCTAAAACTGATAGTGCTGATGATGTTAAGTATTGTGAGTCAATTATTGAATCAATTGAAAAGCAATGTGGTTTACCAGTTGGAACAACACGTATGATGGCTGCAATTGAGTCTCCTACAGGCGTTTTAAACGCTGTAGAGATCGCTACTGCAACTAAACGATTAATTGGTATAGCATTAGGCGCTGAAGACTACGTGACAAATATGAAGACTACAAGAAGTGCTAGTGGTGATGAATTATTCTTCGCTAGAAGTATGATCCTACATGCAGCTAGATATGCTGGTATTGCCGCAATCGATACTGTATATTCAGATATCAACAATGAAGAAGGCTTCTTAAAAGAAGTTACTCATATTAAAGAATTAGGCTTTGATGGTAAGAGTATCATTAATCCTAAGCAGATTAAGACAGTAAATGAAGTATTTACACCTACACAAAAGGAAATTGACAAGGCTTTAGCTATCAAGGCTGCTATTAAAGAAGCAGAAGCTAGAGGAAGTGGTGTTGTTTCCTTAAATGGTAAGATGGTTGATAAACCAGTTGTTGAAAGAGCAGAAAGAGCATTAGCCTTAGCAAGGGCTTCTGGTGTATTGGAGGACTAGTAGTATGAATAAAGTGTTAAACAATATCGAAGAAGCTATCGTTAAATCCGGCTTAAAGGATGGAATGACTATCTCTTTTCATCATCATTTCAGAAATGGTGACGTCTTAGTTAATGAAGTAGTAAAAACTATTGGTAGATTAGGAATTAAAAATATCAAATTAGCAGCTAGCTCATTAATTGATGTTCATAAGGAAATTATTCCTTATATTGAAGATGGAACAATCACTTCAATTGAAACTAGTGGCTTAAGAGGTGAATTAGGTGACTTCATTTCTAAAGGAAAGATGGATACACCTGTAATCTTTAAATCTCATGGTTTAAGAGCTGCTGATATTTCTACAGGTAAAGTTAAGATTGACGTTGCTTTCTTAGTAGTTCCAGCTTGTGATACTAGCGGTAACGCTAATGGATATGCATTAGAAGGCTCTGATGTCTTATGTGGATCTTTAGGTTATGCAATGGTAGATGCTAAATACGCTAATAAAACAGTATTAGTAACAAACCATTTTGAACCATATCCTTTCTTACCTGCAGCTATATTAGAAAATGATGTAGATTATATTGTTACTATGGATAATATTGGTGATTCTAGTAAGATCGTTAGTGGTGCTACTAGATATACAAAAAATCCTAAGGAGTTATTAATAGCTGAAAACTGCGCTAAGTTGATTAATGAATTAGGCTTATTAAAGCCAGGATTCTCAATGCAGATGGGTACTGGTGGTAGCTCTTTAGCTACAGCTAGATATTTAGAAAAATATATGGAAGACAACAATATTGTTGCTGATTTCGCTTTAGGTGGAATTACAGAACAAATTGTTAAGATGCATGAAAAAGGCTTAATCAAGCAGATTATGGATGTACAGTCTTTTGATTTAGGAAGTGCTGCATCTATTAGAGATAACACTAAACATCACTTAATTAACGCTGTTCAATACGCTAGTCCATTAGAAAGAGGAGCAGCTGTTAATAAGTTAGATTTCGTAATTTTAAGTGCATTAGAAGTAGATACAAAATTCAATGTAAATGTCCTTGTTGGATCAGATGGTATCATTAGAGGAGCTATCGGTGGACATCAAGATACAGCAGCGGGTGCTAAAGTGACAATTGTGACTACGCCATTAACTCGTGGTAGAATTTCTACTATTTCTAATAAGATTCAATCTGTAACCACTCCAGGTAGCACAATCGATGTTGTTGTTACAGAAATGGGTATTGCGATTAATCCAAATAGAAAAGATTTAATGGAAGCCTTATCTTCTAGCAAACTTCCAATCACTAGCATTGAAAAACTAGCTGAAATGGCTGAAAAGAAGATTGGTGTAGCCGATGATATTAGATACACTGATAAGGTTGTTGGACTAGTTAGATATAGAGATGGTTCAACAATTGATAAGATTTATCAAGTAGAGGAGTAACTTAAAAAAGTATTTTTATGAGTGTTGGTAATAGAATTCTAAAATGTGATGAAAGATTAGATAGATCTATTTTAGAAAAGTTCGCAGATATTCCAGTAGCTGTTATTGGTGATGCCTGCAATAAGAATAAATGTGTACATAGATCAATAAAGAGATATAACAATGTTCCTTTATTAGGCCAAGCATATACAGTTAAAGTTCCTGCTGGAGATAACTTGTTTATTTTATACGCTATTGAACATTGTCAACCTGGAGATATCATCGTTATTGATGGTGAAGGTTATGAGTCAAGGGCTTTAGTTGGTGAGTTATTATCATTAGAAGCTTTAAGAAGAAAAGTAGGTGGCTTTGTTATTGATGGCGCTATTAGAGACATCAATGAAATTGAAAGCTTACCAATTCCTGTTTATGCCAGAAATATTTCACCAAATGGACCATATAGATTTGGACCTGGTGAAATCAATGTTCCAGTAGTTATGGAAGGTCAGGTAATTAATCCTGGTGATATCTTAGTTGGAGACAGAGAAGGTATTGTTGTTATCAGACCAAATGAAGTTGAGGAAGTGTATAAGAAGGCCTTGGCTATCTTAGAAAATGAAGAGGAAGTAAAAAAGACTATCGCTTCAGATAAATCTCCTTGGCCATTCTTAGATAAGATGATGGAACAGTTAAATACTGAAATTGAAGAGTAATAGAAAAGGCAAGACCATAAATCTTGCCTTTTTTGTTAGTTACTTTCTTCAGGAATTGGTTGAACTACTTCAGTTGTTAGTAAGAACTTTTCAATTTGAGTATCGGTAATTAATTTATCAATTTCGGGATAAGTAGAAGTGATAACTGTCAATGTTCCTTTTTCGTATTGAATCTTAGCTAACGCTGGAAGAGATGAGAAACCATATCGATTTTTGAAAATCTGAGAATTTTCGATTTCAACATTTTCCATATCTACTAAAACAAATGATTCAAGCTCTGTTAAATAGTACTTCTCAAATAATGTAGGTAATACGCTATTGAACATATAAGCACTGTTTTTATCTGTAGAATCATAGAAGATTACTAGCTGAGCTTCTTCTTGTTCAACGATGTACTTTTGGAAATCTTCAAAGCTCATGGCTTCTTCGATACCTCCATAGTTAATCTCTTGTTTTTCATTTGGTAAGAATAAGTTTACTCTATATGACTCGTAAACATTTAATACCACTGTAGCAGTAATAGCTAACACACATATATAAAATATTAATCTTTTAAACATAATTCATTCCTCGTAGTCTCATTTTAACATAAATATACTATGCCGTAAAATCTTAAATCTTGTATAATAATTAAGACACTATTAGACAGGAGGAGTTAGCTATGAAATTTTATGAAGAAAAATTCTTTAATAAAAGAAATTGGATTTTAGAGCATGCTTCTAGACTAAACTTAACACCACAAGAAACATTACTAGTTTTATATATCGACTACAATAATGAATTTAATACTACTATCTCAATGGAACTATTATCTTCACAATTAAATCTACCTCAAAATGAAGTTGATGCCGTTATCGCTTCGTTAGTTTCTAAAGGACTAATTAAGATTACAAGTAAAAATATGAAAGTTATTTTTAATCTTGGCCCTCTATTTGAAGCTAAGGAAAACTCTATTGTTAATGATGATATTTTCGAACTTTTTGAAAGCGAATTAGGAAAAGTATTATCTCAAAAAGAACTTGTAACTATCTCAGAATGGTTAAGAATATATGATCGTAAGCAGATTATTAATGGCTTAAGAGAAGCTTTAATAGCCAAGAAGAAGTCATTAGCTTATATTGAAAAGGTTATAGTAAATGGCAGCAACCAAGAAGATTAATCCAGACTATTATTACGATAACCTTTATAGTTTGTATCCAGATGCTAAATGTGAGTTAAATTACTCAAGTATTTATGAGCTAGTTATCGCAGTAAGCTTAAGTGCTCAAACTACTGATAGGGCTGTTAATAAGGTAACTAAAGTATTATTTGATAAGTATCCTACAATGAATGATTTAGCTAACGCTAATTTGTCAGATGTTGAAGATATTTTAAGAGTATTAGGTTTATATCGTAATAAAGCTAAAAATGTTATAGCTATAGCTAAGATGCTAATCGATGATTTTAATGGTCAAGTACCTGAAACTAGAGAAGAGTTAACAAAACTACCAGGAGTAGGTAGAAAGACTGCAAATGTGGTCATCTCAGAAGGATTTAGAAAACCGGCTCTAGCAGTAGATACTCATGTAGAACGCGTCTCAAAGCGCTTAGGATTAGCTAAGAAGGATGATGATGTTAGAGTAGTTGAAGAAAAGCTTACTAAGATCTTTCCTGAAGATAAATGGCATAAATTACATCATATGCTAATATTCTTTGGTAGATATACTTGTAAGGCAACTAACCCAAATTGCTTAGAATGTCCTTTTAAAAAAGATGAGAACTTTAAGTGTAAAAGAGTAGTTAAGAAATAGAGGAATAGAATTTATGATGGTATTGAAAAATTGGATTAAAGAAATTTTGTCAGTATTTGTATTCTTCAAATTTAAGAATATGATGGACTTGTATGAATATATAGGCTCTTTTCAAGTTAATAGTTGATATTAATTAGTCACATGAACTAAAAATACCATAGTGGTGTTCTCCATATGCCTCATATAAGTCAATTGGCATGGGAATCTTACATATATCACTGTTAAGTAGCTCTTTATCG
>JAZRWC010000084.1:0-12577 GCA_045599505.1 Erysipelotrichaceae bacterium
TTTATCTTTACACCTATATAATACATCCGATAAATATATTGTATAGTCTATTTTTATAATTTTTTATGTGCTAAAATTATATTGTTGGGGGGTTGTAAAATCCTTTTTCTTTTTGTCTATTTATCTCTACAATCACTGTAGAGATTTTTTATTACCTACTAAAAAAGGAAGGCTTTTATAACCTCCCTTGATTCTTATAAATCCATGCTAGCTTTAGCACTAACATCAAAGTCACATCTAATTCCCTTCTTATAAGCGATATAACCAGAAGCACCAATCATAGCCGCGTTATCTGTACAGCATCTTAATGGTGGAATAATATATGATATTTCAGGATGATTCTTGCTCATCCTTTCCTCAACAATCTCTCTTAATCTACTATTAGCAGCAACACCACCAGCCAAAATAACCTGTTTAACTTCATATTGGCTTAAAGCTAATTCTACTCTATCCCATAAAGCGTTTAATGCTGCTTCCTGGAAAGAAGCACACATATCAGGAACATTTACTGTTTCACCATTTCTTTCAATTCTATTAATAGACTGCATTACTGCACTCTTTAAACCGCTGAATGAGAAATCTAATGGGTTGTCTGATTTAGGTTTAGGTAGCTTATAAACTGGTTTACCTTCCTTGGCTAACTTATCAATCTTAGGTCCGCCTGGATAAGGTAAGTTTAGTACTCTACCAACTTTATCATAAGCTTCACCAATTGCATCATCCATAGTTGATCCAATTACTTCAAAGCTATAATCTTCCTTCATTAAAACTAACTCAGTATGTCCACCTGAAACTACCAAAGCTAAAAGTGGGAATGTTAATTCACCAACAAAGGCATTAGCGTAGATGTGTCCAGTTAAATGGTGAACAGGCACTAATGGCTTATTGTATGCCCAAGCGATTGTCTTAGCAGCTAATACACCAATATGTAATGAACCGATTAAACCCGGTCCAACAGTAAAGGCTACAGCATCAACATCATCCATTGTTAATTCGGCTTGTTCTAAAGCTTCCTTTACCACAATTGAGATATTTTCAACATGTATTCTGCTAGCAACTTCAGGTACTACCCCACCATATTTAGTATGAACATCTATCTGGGTAGATACGACATTACTAAGAATTTCTTTTCCATTTTTGACAAGTGAGCAGGCTGTTTCATCACAGCTTGACTCGATAGCTAAAATAATAGTATCTTCCACTTTCTAAATTCCTTTCATCATAAAGTAGGCATCGGTAAATTTTCCATCTTCCTTGTAATAGCCTTCTTTAGTATTAATAGTAATAAATCCATGTTTCTCATATAGACCTAAAGCTTCAACATTATCCACTCTAACTTCTAAAGAGATAGTTTCACATAATTCTTCCATGGCAATTTCTTCAATCTTTTCCATTAAAATATCGCCATAACCCATTTTTCTATATTTAGGGTTTACAGCGATAGTAGCGATTTCTGCTCTTTCAAAAATCACCCATAAATCAAAGTAGCCAATAATATCCTTAGTATCTTCATCTTCTAATAAATAAAGATTACTATAAGGATTCTCATTTAATTCATATTCAAATTGTCCCTTATTCCATGCTGAAACAAAGCTTTTAGACTCTATTTCACAAATCTTATCAAGGTCGCTTGCTAATACTTTTCTCATCATTTCTTCAAATACTCTTCGCTACTTTTTAAATATTCTGGTGCTAGTGTATCGATATTATCTACTAGTACCCACTTATCCTTTAAATTAATAAAGTTGTTTTCAATTTGAGGATAGTTATCTTCCTTATCAAATAAATGTAAGTCACCAATAAATTCAACATTCTCATTATCTAATACATTTTTCATCTCTTCTAATGTATAGATTGTATCATCCATTGTTGCTACACCATTTTCGTACTTGCCTACATAAACTCTATTAGC
The DNA here is from genome assembly GCA_045599505.1 of Erysipelotrichaceae bacterium. Taxonomy (GTDB): domain Bacteria; phylum Bacillota_I; class Bacilli_A; order Erysipelotrichales; family Erysipelotrichaceae; genus UBA1783. Next base: position 1,913 of record JAZRWC010000084.1, read on the forward strand.
TCTAGCATCAATAAAGCTATAACAGTTATTTAATCCAGCATATAACTGTAATGAAGAAAGCTTGTATACCTTCTTACCAACCACTGCTCCTAGAATCTTAGCAACTGTTAAGCCAATTCTAACACCTGTATATGAACCAGGGCCAACAGTAACCACAATACTACTAACATCATTAACAGTTAAACTGTTTCTGCTTAATAGTTTATCGATTTCTGGGATAATATATTCTGATTGTTTCTTTAAGCATTCCATCTTAACAAAATCTACTACCTTAGTATCATCCATCAACACTAGTAATAAGAATTTGTGAGCTGTTTCAATTCCTATTGAGTACATATCTTATTTAAAATCCTTTCATACTTTTCGCCATAAGCAGTTACTTCTAATTCTCTAACACCATCATCTCTGATTGAGAAATTGATATTAATGCATTGTTTTGGTAGTAAGTTTTCAATGAAATTACTCCATTCAATAACACATATACCATCACCATCAATGTATTCCTCAAAGCCAAGATCCTGGTCTAAGCCTTCTAATCTATATGCATCGATATGATATAAAGGCAATCTGCCTTCATATATTTTTAAAATTGTGAATGTAGGTGAAGTGACATTCTTTTTTACTCCTAAACCTTTGGCCAAACCTTGAGTAAATGTTGTCTTACCAGCTCCTAATTGACCAGATAAAGTAATTAATGAGTTCTCTGGTAGTAAAGATCCAAATAATTCACCAAAAGCTTTTGTAGCGTCACTTGTTTCCATAATCGCTAACATATTTTCCATTTTCATCACCATCAATATTATAATCCAACCAAATGATAAAAAAAAGTTTACTTCCTTGGTTAGAAGTAAACTTTACCACTAAATATTAATTCCTTCAATCTTTAATAATTCTCTTTTAATATCTAACCCTAAGGCAAATCCACCAATAGAACCATCTGATTTAACTACCCTGTGACAAGGTACAACAATTAAATAAGGATTATTATGGATTGTATTACCAACTGCTCTATACGCTTTTTTATACCCAGCTTTTTCCCCTAAGGTTTTATAGCTAACTAAAGTGCCATATTCAACAGTCGATAAAGCAGATAATACCTTCCCGGAAAACTCTGACTCATCAAGTTTTAAAGGTAATTCAAAAGATTTTCTAATACCATTAAAATATTCTTTTAACTGTTTTTTAGCTTTACTTGTAATATCATTACCATTACTTTCAGTTGCCTTACTAACTACATTAATACTTAATAAATACTCTTCATCACTAGTAATCTCAATTAAACCAATTGGGCTAGCATAGTATTCTTTAAATTGCATAATCTAATACTACAATTTCACCATCTAGCTCATCGCTAGTTTCAACAGTATCAGTAGTTAAATATAAAACCTTATCAAAATACTTAGTGAACTCTTCAACTGGCTTTAAAACATCATAACCAAATCCTTCACCCTTATAATGCATTGGGATAGTAATTCTAGGATTGATTAACTTAACCATTTCTGCAGCTTTTCTAGGTCCAATTGTGAAGTAGCCACCTACTGGAATGAATAATACATCGCATCTTTTAATCTTAGCTAACTGATCACTAGTTAAATCACAACCGATGTCCCCCATATGAACAACCTTAAAGTAATCATCAACTGTAACTACATGAATTAAGTTTTTACCTCTAAGCTTGCCATTTTTATCATCATGGTATGTTTCAATAGCTTCAGGCTTGAAAACTTCAAAGTTTTCTTCAACTAATTCTACATTTTCTACACCATTATGATCACCATGCATATGTGATACTAAAACCATGCTTGCTGTTTCTCTGATATCTCTTAATCCTGCAACAGAACCATCCTTAAATGGGTCAAAGATTACTGACTCACCATTTTCATCGATTCTAAAGCATGAATGTCCTAACCATTTAATAATCATATTAATAATTTCTCCTTGCCTATATTCTACAACAATTTAGTTATTTATTGAATTTATTGAAATTAATTAAATAATATGTTAATATAATCTCACCTTGAGGGAGTAGTTAACGCAAAAGCGTGAGCTAGCCAACAACACTGGGTATTAAACCCCTGGCTACTCTTAATAAACGAGACTCAATGCAGTAAAGAAAAAGCTGTGTTGAGATTTTTTTATGAAAAGAATTAAATCTCAGTTACAGCAACTGAGTTTTTTATTTAATTGGAGGTTAAAAAAAGTGAGTTATTATTTAAAAAGCAAAGAAGATGTTTTAAAGGAAATTGACTCATGCGAAGATGGTCTTACTCAAAAAGAAGCTGAAGCAAGATTAGCTAAATATGGTAAGAACAAGTTAGCAGAACCTGAAAAGAAGACAACTTTCCAGCGTTTCATGTCATCACTTTCTGACCCAATGATCATTATGTTACTAGCTGCTGCAGCTATCTCAACTGTAACAACTGTTTACCAGAACGTTGTAACTGGTGCTAATGAATCATATGCGGATCTATTTATCATCTTATTCGTTGTTATTATCAATACAATTTTGGGTGTTGTTCAAGAATCAAAGGCTGAACAGGCTATCGATGCATTAAAGGAAATGACTGCTGCCACTAGTAAAGTATTAAGAGATGGCAAGCAGGTAGTATGCAAGTCAGAAGACTTAACTATTGGTGATGTATTAATCTTAGAAGCAGGTGACGCAATTCCTGCTGACTGCAGAATCTTAGAAAGCTACTCAATGAAAGCTGAAGAAGCTGCATTAACTGGTGAATCAGTACCAGTTAGTAAGATTTACGATTTATTAATGTTAAAGGAAAACGCTCTTGATATTCCATTAGGTGATAGAACTAATATGTTATATTCAGGTTCTACTATCGTATATGGTAGAGGTAAGGCTGTTGTAACTGGTATCGGTATGGATACTGAAATGGGTAAAATTGCTGATGCATTAAACGCTGCAGAAGATGAACAGACTCCATTACAGAAGAAGATGGCTGAATTAAGTGGCGTATTAACTAAGTTAGTTATCGGTATCTGTATCGCAGTATTCGTATTTGGTATCGCTAGAGCATTAATCTCACCAAAGATTGATGTAGATTTATTCGATTTAGTATTAGATACATTCATCTTATCAGTTGCCTTAGCGGTAGCTGCTATTCCAGAAGGTTTACCTGCAGTAGTAACAATTATCTTATCAATCGGTGTTACTGCTATGAGTAGAAGAAATGCCTTAATCAGAAAGTTAACTGCTGTTGAAACATTAGGTTGTACACAGATTATCTGTTCAGATAAGACTGGTACATTAACTATGAACAAGATGACAGTTGTTGATACATATACAGAAGATGTACATTTATTAGCAGCTGGTATGGCTTTATGTTCTGATGCTAAGATTACTGAAGGAGCTGAAGAATCAGTTGGTGAACCTACTGAAGCTGCATTAGTAAACTTCGCTGCTAAACATGATTTACCATCATACAAGTTAGATAAGATTCACCCAAGAGTTGGTGAAGCACCATTCGACTCATTAAGAAAGATGATGTCAACTGTTGTAGAAGCTGAAAACGGCTATGTACAATACACAAAGGGTGCTAATGAAATCGTATTATCAAGATGTATTAACTACTTATCAAAGGATGGTGAAATCTTACCATTAACTGATGAAGTAGTAGCTGAAATTAATGCTCAAGCTAAATCATTCGCTGATAGAGCTTTAAGAGTATTAGGTTTAGGTTTTAAGAACTATGATTCATTACCTGAAGACTTCGAAGCAGACCACATTGAATGTGGATTAACTTACGTAGGCTTCACTGGTATGATTGACCCATGTAGAAAAGAAGTATACAGCGCAGTTAAAGAATGTAACCAGGCTGGTATTAGAGTTGTAATGATCACTGGTGACCACATCGATACAGCTGTAGCTATCGGTAAGGATTTAGGTATTATTGAAGATGCTTCTCAAGCTTTAATTGGTGAAAAGATTGATCCAATGAGTGATGAAGAATTAGTAGAAACAGTTAAGAAGACTAGCGTATTCGCTAGAGTACAGCCAGAACATAAGACAAGAATCGTAAGAGCCTTCAAGTCAATGGGTTACATCGTAGCTATGACTGGTGATGGTGTAAACGATGCTCCAAGTATCAAGGCTGCTGATATCGGTATCGGCATGGGTATCACTGGTACAGATGTTACTAAGGGCGTTGCTGATATGGTATTAGCTGATGACAACTTCGCTACTATCGTAAACGCTGTAGAAGAAGGAAGAAAGATCTACGACAACGTTAGAAAGGTATTGCAGTTCCAGTTATCTACTAACATGTCAGAAGTATTAGTAATCTTTATCGCATCATTATTTGGTGTAGAAATGTTAAGTGCAGCACACTTATTATGGATTAACATGGTAACAGACAGTGCTCCAGGTTTAGCATTAGGTATGGAAGAAGCTGAAGGCGACTTAATGAATAGAAAGCCTAGAAGCTCAGATGAATCAGTATTCTCACATGGTGCAGGTGTTGATATGGTATTCCAGGGTATCTTAATGGCAACATTAATCATCCTATCATTCTTCATCGGTGACTATGTAGAAAACGGTGCAATCTCAATGGCTGAATTAGTACAGTTCGGCTCAGCTGATGGTATGAGTATGGCGTTCTTAACATGTAACTTCATTGAAATGTTCCATGCATTCTCAATGCGTACACAGCGTGGTTCAATGTTCTCATTAAAGAAGAATAACTGGTGGTTATTCGGTGCATTAGCTTTAACTACTCTATTCACATTAGTAGTTATCTATGTTCCATTCTTCACAGAATTATTCAACTTTACAGCTATCTCAGCTAAGGAATTCTTTATCGCATTCGGTCTAGCATTCCTAATCATTCCATTACTTGAAATCTACAAGTTCTTCTGTAGAAAATTCAGTAAGGAAGACTAATTGAAACTTAAGGGTTCGCAATATGCGAGCCCTTTTATTATTCGTTTTAAAGCCTTCTAAAAGGGTTTTTATTTAGTGAATATTACTTCTAGTGAACCTTGAAAAATCCTACTATTTGAGGTTAAAATATATGATAGAAGAAAAGGGGTGACAGCCATGGAAGAGCCTTCGAGCCGAAGTTTAAGTGATTATTATGGGCAATGCTATGACTGTCCAATTAACGTTAATTTATAGTCATAGACTGCCTTTCAGAAACAAAAAAATATAATTTGAAAGGAGATTTTTTACTATGGATAACACACACTACACTAATCCAGAATATACAGAAGAGATTCTACGCATATTAAATGATGAAAAGTTAACTGAAGAAGAAATGGCTATCATTCTTCAAAACTTCCATGAATCAGATATTGCGGATGCTTTAGAATCAATTGATGAAGATAAGAGAAAATTAATTTATCGTTTATTATCAGATGAACAGTTATCAGAAGTTTTCGCATATATGGAAACTGTTCAGAAATACTTATCAGAAATGGATGTTCAGCAGGCAGCTGATATTATCTCTGAAATGGACTCAGACGATGCGGTTGACGTATTAGAAGAGATGGATGATGAGATTGAAGAAAAGATCATGGACTTGATGGATAAAGAATCAAGCGAAGATGTAATGCTAATTCAGTCTTATGATGAAGAAGAAATTGGTAGCAAGATGACTACTAACTATATTGAAGTTAAAAATACTGGAACAATTAAGGAAACAATGAGCTCATTAATTGCCCAGGCACAAGAAAACGACAATATTTCTACTTTATATGTTTCAGATTCAGAAGGTAAGTTCTATGGAGCCATCGACTTAAAGGACTTAATCATGTCTAAAGCTGAAAGAAATTTAGAAGAAATCATCACTAAAAACTACCCTACTGTTTACGACCATGAAATGATCAGCGACCTATTAGAAGACTTAAAGGACTACGCTGAAGATTCATTCCCAGTTTTAGACAAGGACGATCACATCATCGGTATCATCACTGCTCAAGATATCATCGAAGTAGTAGATGAAGAGATGGGTGATGACTACGCAAAACTAGGTGGTTTGTCTAGCGAAGAAGATTTAAACGAACCTACATTTGTATCAGTTAAAAAACGTATTCCTTGGTTAATCGTATTATTAGTACTTGGCTTAGGTGTAAGTACAGTAGTAGGATTATTCGAAAACGTAGTAGCGACTATTTCAATCGTTATCTGCTTCCAGTCATTAATTCTAGACATGTCTGGTAACGTAGGTACTCAATCATTAGCTGTAACAATCCGTGTACTAATGGATGAAGAATTAACTGCTAAAGACAAGTTAAGACTAGTATTCAAGGAAATCAGGGTTGGTTTATTCAATGGTTTAATCCTTGGCTTACTAGCTGTAACATTTATCTCAGGATATGTATTCTTATTTAAGGATAAGCCATTTATGTTCTCAGTATTAATCGGTGTAGCAGTTGCCTTAAGCTTATTATTAGCTATGGTAATCTCATCATTTGTTGGTACTATGATTCCAATGGTATTCCATGCCTTAAAGGTTGACCCAGCAGTTGCTTCTGGGCCATTAATCACAACAATCAACGACTTAGTAGCTGTAGTTACTTATTATGGATTAAGCTGGTTATTGTTGATTGAAATATTCCATTTAGCTTAAATTATTTAGCTGTAAACAAGATAGATTTATCTAAAATTGTTTACAGCTTTTTTTGCTCTATTTTTCTAACAATAATGAGTCAAAAGCAAACAGACATAAGCATATATGTTGATAAACACACGATGTTTTGTCATTATTTATATATAGTAGTTCACTCATTCACAAAGGAGGAAACAAGAATGGCAAAAACATGTGAAGGAAAAGTGGCAGTTATTACTGGCTGTACTAATGGTATCGGTCAGGCAACAATGCACAGACTTATGGAAGAAGGTGCAGTAGTTTATGGAATGGTTAGAAGAGTTGAATATTGCGATCAACTAGGACAAGAAGCTAACACTATGCATCCAGGAACTTACAAGAAGGCTGTATATTTTGATGCAGATGATATTTCATCAATCGAAAAAGCAATCAAGGAAATCTATGAGGATGCTGGAAGAATTGATATCTTCGTAAATAACGCAATCGGTGGTAATGTTGCTCCAGAATTAAACTCTACAGTTGCAGATACAACTAGAGAAAACTATACAAGAATTATGGATGGCATCGTTGGTGTTAGTGCTGAATGCGCTAGAGTTGTAGTTCCATTAATGGTAGCTGGCGGTGGCGGATCTATCATCAATATCGCATCTACTTCAGGAACTCAGCCAGATGTAACTAGAACTTACTATGGTGTAGGTAAGGCTGCTGTAGTTATGTTAACTAAGCAGATTGCTGTACAGTATGGTAGAGCTGGAATCCGTTGTAACGCAGTATGTCCAGGCTTCACTGTAACTCCAGCAACAGCTGCATACTTACCAGAACAGTTCAAGGAAGGTTGGGTACGTCATGCTCCAATCCGTAGATTAGGAACTCCAGAAGATCAGGCTAACGCAATCGCATTCTTCGCCGGAAACGAATCTACTTGGGTAACTGGCCAGGTATTAGAAGTTTGTGGTGGCTTCGGCTTAGCAAGCAATATGTTCGCTGACGTAATGGAAGGCCAGAGATAATCTAATATATTAGCTTACTAATAACTACTCTACATCGATTATGGTGTAGAGTTTTTTATGACAAGTCAAAAAAAAAGACACCTAATGGTGTCTAGTTATCTTGTGCCCAATCAGGAATTTCTTTTCCTCTACGGATAATTACAGTCTTCTGATTATCTGTTTGGTTTAAGAATCTTAAGATGTCTAGCTGTTCTTCTTTAGTACAGCTAACTAAGAACTTAACATCTAGCTCTTTCTTTAAAATATCTACACAAACTACTAAAGCCTCAACTTTACCTGATTCAGAAGAACCAACATATACTGGAATATGTTGTTCTGTTGATGATAATGAATCTTTAATATATCCATAGTCAGTTGGATAAATTAAGTTTTTATATTGAGGATGAGCAGAACCTTTCGGTCTATCAATCACTTCATCACTTAATAGTAGCAATGTATCAACTTTTTGCCAGAAAAAAGCATTATTTTCAAATTCCATGATACTTTTACCACCTTTCCATCAAAACAATTATATATGAAATGTAACATATTAACAATATTTATGATTTCTTTTTTCATAAACAATGCGTCTATTTTCACTCTATTATCAAGGCAGTTTATGCATATGGAAATGACAATATGTTATAATGGATACAATAAAGCTTTTGGAGGAATAATACTATGAATTACGATAAGATTGTCGACGAGTTTTTAATGAAGAATAATCAACACCCTAGCTTAGTAAACATCGAAGAATTAACTAATAAGATGGTTGAAGATATGGATAAGGGCTTAGCTGGTGAAGAGTCATCATTTATGATGATTCCTACATATTTATCAACTGAAGGTGTAGTAAATAAGAATGAACAGGTTATCGCAATCGATGCTGGTGGTACAAACTTAAGAATCGCTACTGTTGTATTCACTGATGAAGGAGTTAAGATTGATAATCTAAAGAAGATGAGAATGCTTGGTACTGAAAAGCCATTAACTAAACAGGAATTCTTAGATGCTTTATGTGAAATATTATTACCATATTTACAATATTCTCATAAGGTAGGCTTCTGCTTCTCATTTGCTGCTGAAATCACTCCAGATATGGATGGTAAAGTCATCAGATGGGCTAAGGAAGTAAATATCTCAGGTTGTGAAGGCATGTTCTTAGGTAAGGAAATCAACGCTAACTTAAAGAAATATGGTGTAACAGAAACTGTTAAGTTCTGTATCTTAAACGATACTGTTTCAACATTATTAGGTGGTCCAGCTATCAAAGATGGTGAAAGAGTTGATGGACAGATTGGCTTAATCTTAGGTACTGGTACAAATACTGCTTATGTAGAAGAAACTAGCAAGATCACTAAGATTAATGATGGTAAGACTAATCAGATGATCATCAATATGGAATCTGGTGGATTCGATAAGATGCCTATGGGTAAGTTTGATAAGATTTTAGATTCTAAGAGCAATAACCCTGGTATCGCATTATTTGAAAAGATGATCTCAGGAGTATATTTAGGAAACTGCATCGCTGAAACAATCAAAGCTGCTGCTAATGAAGGAATCTTCTCAGAGTCAAATAAGATTAGTGAGTTACCAAACTTCACTGCTGAAAATGTTGACCAGTTCTTAAGAGAACCTTATGGAAATAACATGTTAGCTAAATCAGTATGTTGCGAAAGTGATGTTGAATTACTTTACACTTTCTGCGATAGAGCATTAGATAGAGCTAGTAAGTTAGTATGTATCAACTTAGCAGCTGATATTATCAAGATGGATGGTGGCAAAAAGAAGAGCTCTCCAGCTAGATTAGTAATTGAAGGAAGCACATATCAATACTGTTACAGCTATAAGGAAAGAATCGACTACTATTTAAGAGACTTCTTAAATAACAAGTTAAATAGATACTACACATATGTTTCAGGTGATGAACCTAACTTAGTAGGTAGTGCTGCAGCGGCTTTATTAAATCTATAATATTTATTAGTAAGCGTCCATATAGTAAGTATGGATGCTTTTATTATGCTAAAATAGTTATGGTGATTTACGATGTTAAAAATTGATGAGATAAAAATCTTTGAGGATTTATCCGAAGAAGAAGTAATAGCTAAAGCACTTAAAAAATCCCGTATTAAAAACGAGGATGTTTTAAACGTGGATATCATAAAAAAAAGCATCGATGCTAGAGATAAAAATAACGTCCACTACTCTTACAGCTTAAATGTAGAAGTAAAGGATGAAACTAAATATCCTAAATTTAAAAAGGTAACACCATTAACTGAGACAATTACAGTAAATAGAACAAGCAAATATCGCCCTATCATTATCGGTGCTGGACCTTGTGGGTTATTTTGCGCTCTAACATTAATAGAAAATGGTATTAAGCCAATAATTATCGAACAAGGTGATAAGGTAGAAGATAGAATTGAAGCAGTTAAAACATATCAATCTACTGGTAAATTAAATCCATTAAGCAACGTGCAGTTTGGTGAAGGAGGAGCGGGAACATTCTCTGATGGTAAGCTAAATACTGGAACTAATAGCGTTCATATTACTAAAGTATTACAGACATTCCATATATTTGGTGCTCCAAAAGAAATCACTTATTTAAATAAGCCTCATATTGGTACAGATAACTTAGTTGTCGTATTAAAGAATATGCGTAATTATATTACTTCTTTAGGTGGTGAGTATCATTTCAATACTAAATTTACTAACTACATTAAAGAAGGAAATATCATCACTATCTATTGTGGCGATAAGAAATTTGAAACAGATACAGTTGTCTTAGCTATTGGTCATAGCGCTAGAGATACTTTTAAATTATTAAAAGAAAAAAGCATTAAACTACTAAGAAAGAACTTCTCAGTTGGTGTAAGAATTGAGCACTTACAAGAAATGATCAACAAATCACAATATGGCGATAAGACAAAACTAAAGCTACCTGCAGCAGAATATAAGCTAGTATGCCATACATCAAATGGCAGAACTTGTTACTCATTCTGCATGTGTCCAGGTGGGCAAGTTATGGCAAGTAGCAGCGAGGAAGATGGAATCGTAACTAATGGTATGAGCTATTTTGCTAGAGATGGTAAAAACGCCAACGCTGCTCTATT
>JAZRWC010000085.1:0-7070 GCA_045599505.1 Erysipelotrichaceae bacterium
ACCAGTTAGCTTGCTGAATTGTGTTATCAACCAAACGTAACTGCTTGCTAAGTTTATCAATCTGCTTTTGTAATTCTTTAACATCAACACTTGATAAAATCTTAATTTCAGTTCTAGTAGCTCTTCTAGTATTACTGCTAGCAGCGTTTACTAAATCTCTTAAGCTGTTAATCTTAACATTCAACATATCTCTTTTAGCTATTAATTCTGTTAAAGATGAACCATCTACTATAGTCTGACAATTTGTCATATTTATTCTAACAATCAAACCTTCCAAGCTATTAATTGACTTATTCAATTGTCTTAATAGTTCATTAGGATCTTCGTTAGTAGATTCCCCTTCCTGTACTAAGGCATTGTTTACTAAACGAACTCTTAACTGTTCAATTTCTTTATTTAAATCACTTCTTAACTGTAATGCTTCTGCTAGCTTCATACTAATCCTCCTTAAAACTTACTCCATACTTTACTAACTTATCTTCTATATAAGCTATATTACCCCAATTATCAGCACACTTATACCAAATACCATCTTCATGAACCATATATTTATATAATAGTACCCAATGTAATCCATATGGATTTTTACCATTTAATTTGTTTATATATGCCATTACGGGTAATTTCTTATCCAATTGTCTATTAATATCCTCAATACTCTTACACTTAAAAGGAAGATACTTGCCTTTTTCAATGTTGGAATATTTAGACTTATAAAACAACTTTACTCCTCTAATAATATCCTTAGCGAATGCCCCAGGTAAAGGCGGTTCTATTACCCATTTAAGCCTTTCAATTATTTTACTAACAACGTTTTCATCGTAAACATCTTTTAATGGAACGATAACATCATCATCCTTATACCTATCAAGATAGACTAAAGCCATAACTGTGGAGATAGTGCCGCATATTCCAAAGCCTAAATAATGATAATTAAACCCATTAGATGTAGTGTTAATCCATTGTTTTTTCTTGTATGGCAAAAATGCCATATCAGATATTCCAATTTCACTTAATCCTTTCAACTTCTCTGGTTTATTCAATATTACATAAGATTTTTCTTTCATAACTATAGTTTATCACAAACAAATTATCATTATCACACAAATGAAAAAGGCATCAATATTAGCTGACGCCTTAATACACAATTAATGATGGAATAATCTTAAACCTGTGAAGGCTAATACAATTCCATATTTATCACATGTTTCAATAACATTATCATCTCTGATTGATCCACCTGGTTCAACGATGTAGCTAGCGCCAGATTTCTTGGCTCTTTCAACATTATCACCAAATGGGAAGAATGCATCTGAACCAACAGTTATACCACTAGCTTTGCTAATCCATTCTTTTCTTTGTTCTCTAGTAAATTCTTCAGGTTTAACCTTGAAATATTGTTGCCACTTACCTTCAGCTAATACATCTTCACATTCATCAGACATGTATAAGTCAATGACATTATCTCTATCAGGACGCTTTAACTTATCAACAAACTGTAAGCCTAATACTTGTGGTGATTGTCTTAACCACCAATTGTCAGCCTTGCTTCCTGCTAATCTAGTACAATGAATTCTAGATTGCTGACCTGCTCCTACTCCAATTGCCTGACCATTTTTAACGAAGCATACTGAATTTGATTGCGTATACTTTAAAGTGATTAATGAGATAATCATATCAATCTTAGCTTCTTGCGGTAATTCCTTATTGCTAGAAACAATATTATTTAGTAATGATTCATCAATTTTAGAGAAGTTATGACCTTGCTGGAATGTTACACCAAATACATCCTTACATTCTTGTAAATCTGGAATGTAGTCAGGATCAATTTCAATAACTGCATATCCACCCTTCTTCTTTGCTTTTAAGATTTCAAGAGCTCTTTCAGTATAACCTGGAGCGATAATTCCATCTGATACTTCTTTCTTTAAATATGTAGCTACTGCCTCATCGCAAACATCACTTAATGCCACAAAATCACCATAGCTTGATACTCTATCAGTACCTCTAGCTCTAATGTATGCGTTAGCTATTGGGCTTAACTTTAAAGTATCATCAACGAAGTAAATCTTTCTTTCAACTTCACTTAACTCTTTTCCAACTGCTGCTCCTGCTGGAGAAACATGTTTAAAACTAGCTGCACTTGGTAAGCCAGTAGCTTCCTTCAATTCCTTAACTAATTGCCAAGAATTTAATGCATCTAAAAAGTTAATATAACCAGGTCTACCATTTAAAATCTTTACTGGTAATTCCTTACCATCTTTCATAAAGATCTTGGCTGGTCTCTGATTTGGATTACAACCATATTTTAATTCAAATTCTTTCATAGTATTAATCTCCTAGTTTATTGATAATTGTGTCTCTAAATTCACCTGTTTTAATGTCTGTATATCTAACATAAAGTGAAATCTTATTATCGTTGTTTAAATTGCTCCAAACATCACTAGTAAACTGTTCCATGCAATCAACAATTTCTATTCTTTCTGGTTCACCAGTAAATGAAGGAATTGGATTACCATCACAATTGTAAGTATGGATAAAATGACCTACCCCATTTACTTTTGGGTAAGAATAGCCATGTCTTACACATGCACTACCCTTTTCATCAACACTCTTTAAAATTGACATTAGATAAGAACCATCTTTCTTCACTAACCCTGAAATTCTAGGAGTCCAGTTGGGTCCATCTGGTTCAAACTCTCTAGTTTCTAAACTTTCAAAAAATCCTGTATTACTAACAAAACCATTTTTAATTGTATCTGTTTGATCCCCATTAGTAACAATCAAACCATTTTCAGATACTCTTACTGGATGATAGATAATTAATGAAGGGTCAGAAAGTTTACTAGGATCATAAGCTTCAGTTCTAATACCATCATTCTCCTTAATAAAAACTCTATTTCTTGAATTTACGCTTCTACCCATAATGAAATAAGCAACAACATTATATTTTCCATTAGCGCTTGTACCAATAATTATTCCTCTTCCAGGATAGCTATTATTAGCCAATAAACTATTAATATTCTCTACTTCATATCCAGACATACTTTAATACTCCTTATTTGAACATTTCACTAACTTCTTTATCATCACTTAATATATTTTCTAAAGCTTCTTTTCTAGAAGCCTGTAATTTTAAAGCGAGCTGTTGGTCAGTAATAGCCAATATTTCAATAGCTAAAATCGCAGCATTTTTTGCTCCATCGATAGCTACTGTAGCTACAGGTACTCCTGAAGGCATCATAACTGTTGATAGTAAAGCATCAGTTCCATCTGATCCAGCACTTCTACAAGGTATGCCTATTACTGGTAAAGTTGTATTAGCTGCCAAAGCTCCAGCTAGATGAGCTGCCATACCTGCTGCAGCAATTAAAACAGAAAAACCGCCATCCTTTGCTCCTCTAGCAAACTCTGCAGCTTGACTAGGTGCACGATGAGCGGATAATACTCTAACTTCAAAAGGTACAGAATACTCTTTTAAAACCTGAACTGCCTTTGTAACGATAGGTAAATCTGATTTACTTCCCATAACAATTCCAACTTTTTTCATAAGCATCCTCTTTCTAAGTATCACTACAAAATATCGCAATAACGATAAATGATAATACTTATGTGACACATCGGTTAACTACTTGTATCACAATCTTTTCTTAATACAAATATTATCAAACTAGTTAATAGCTAGTCAATTAATCAAAAGAAAAGATGACATCATTTTATACAAATAATATCATCTTATAATTAACTTTTTAGCCTACGCTACCTTCCATATCAACTTTTAATAATTGATTTAACTCAACAGCGTATTCTACAGGTAATTCCTTAGTAAATGGTTCTAAAAAGCCCATAACAATCATCTGAGTTGCTTGAGATTCACTTAAACCTCTAGACATTAGATAGAATAACTGTTCATCAGAAATCTTACTAACTGTCGCTTCATGTTCCAATGTAGAATTATCATTTCTAACCATATTGTTAGGGATAGTATCACTTTTACTAATCTTATCGATTAATAGTGTATCACATTGAATCTTTGTCTTAGCGTTTTGAGCATTTGGTGATTGATAAGTCCATCCACGATAGTTAGCTACACCACCATTTCTAGCAATTGACTTAGAAATGATTGAACTTGAAGTGTTTGGAGCTAAATGTACCATTCTAGCACCTGTATCCTGAATCTGGTTTTTACCAGCTACAGCGATAGTAACTGTCATACCCTTAGCGTTTTCTTCAGCTAAGATACATGCTGGATACTTCATAGTGATATGAGAACCGATATTACCATCAATCCATTCCATCAAGCCATTTTCATAAACCTTAGAACGCTTAGTTGTAAGATTTAAGATATTTGTTGACCAGTTCTGAACTGTTGAATAACGGCACTTAGCATCTTTATGAACATAGATTTCTACAACCGCAGCGTGTAATGAGTCTTGATTGTAAATAGGGGCTGTACATCCTTCAACGTAATGAAGATTAGCACCCTCATCAACGATGATTAATGTTCTTTCAAACTGTCCCATTCTTTCAGAGTTAATTCTAAAATAAGACTGTAAAGGCTTATCTAATGTTACTCCCTTTGGAACATAGATAAAGCTTCCTCCTGAGAACACACAGCTATTTAAAGCAGCAAACTTGTTATCAGTATAAGGAACAATCTTGCCTAAATATTCTCTTACTAAGTCAGGACAATACTTGATAGCACTATCTGTATCTAGGAAGATAACACCCTTACTTTCAACTTCATCAAGCATGTTGTGATAAACAACTTCTGATTCATATTGAGTAGATACACCAGCCAAGAACTTCTGTTCACTTTCTGGAATACCTAGCTTGTCGAAGGTATTCTTGATAGTTTCTGGTACTTCTTGCCAATCCCCAGACTTCTTATCTGTTGGACGGATGTAATATGTGTAATCATCAAAATTAATATTGCTTAAATCTGGTCCCCAAGTAGGCATTTCCATCTTTTCAAAAGCCTCAAAAGCCTTTAAACGATATTCTAATACCCAATCTGGCTCCTGCTTAATCTTGCTAATAGCGATTACTGTTTCTCTTGTTAATCCTTTACCTGTATTGTAAATACTAGTATCTTCATCATGGAAGCCAAATTTATAGTCATCCTGGGTTGCAAATAACTCTTTATTATTACTCATGATCTGACTCGCTTTCATCTAATAGCTGCTTTAAGCCATTCCAGCCAATAGTAGCACACTTAATTCTGTTAGCCTGCTTGCCAACAGTATTAAAGGCGATAGCTTCCTCTAATAAATCCTCATCATATTCTCTCTGATCAACCATCGCGAAATAGTTATCCATGATTTCTCTAGCTTCTTTAACAGTATGACCCTTAACTAATTCAGTCATGATGCTAGTAGAAGCGGTAGAAATAGTACATGCTACCCCATCAAAAGTAACATCCTTAACGATGCCATCTTCAATCAAAGCCTGAACATGAATATCATCAACACATGAATCTGATGCCATATGAATTTTCTTGTATTTGCCATCATTTTTTAATGCATGATTTCTTGGATATTCGTAGTGATCCATAATGATTTCTCTTAATACCATTGGATCCTTCATTAATTCATTCATTTAGAAATACCTCCTAGAAGATAATATCTACACAATTTTCAATAGTTGTACTCTTTAATGCTTCAACTAATTTATCAACATCTTCCTTAGTGTTGTAAATATAAAGTGAAACTCTTAGTGTTGCACTTGTCTTTAAAAAATCTACTAAGATCTTAGCGCAATGATTACCACTTCTTAAGCAAACACCCTGTGTGCTTAAATAGCTTGCAGCATCTTGAGCAAAGATTTTCTTAACATTAAATGTAACGATACCTGTATCGCCAGTTGGATTATAGATAATAACGTTATCTAATTCCTTCATCTTAGATAATAAGTATTCATGAAGCTCTCTTTCATGAGCAGCAACATTATCCATACCTAAATCCATTAAGTATTGAATAGCAGCATCTAAACCTAAAACAGCTTCGATTGGCTGAGTGCCTGCTTCAAATTTGTGAGGTGGATACTTAAGTGTTAAATTACCACAAGCATCAAATCTGGCATTAGAGCCACCACCTAGTTCAAATGGATCCATCTTATCTAATAAATCATACTTACCATATAAAACGCCAACACCTGTAGGGCCTAACATCTTATGAGATGAGAATGATAGGAAGTCACAATCTAAATCTCTTACATCTGTAGCGATGTGAGGAACAGCTTGCGCACCATCAATTGAAACGACTGCACCATACTTATGAGCTTCAGCGATGATTTCCTTTACTGGAGCAATATAACCTAAAACGTTACCAACTGTAGCGATAGCTACAAGCTTAACATTTTCATGCATTGCCTTTTTGAAGTTATCAAAAGTCAATCTTCCTTCCTCATTTAAAGGAATGTACTCAACAGTTGCACCAGTAATTGAAGCAACCTTGAACCAAGGTAAGATATTGCTGGCATGTTCTGCTTCAGTTGTTAAAATAACATCACCCTTCTTTAAGAATTTCATACCATAGCCATAAGCAACTAGATTTAAGCTGCTGCTAGCACCATTAGTGAATACCACTTCCTTAGGGTCACAATTGATAAACTTACCAACTGTTTCTCTACAATGTTCAAATTTCTGATCTACGATTAGTGATAATTCATAGTCACCTCTATGAGCATTGGAAGTATAGTCTGTATAGTATGAAGTAACTGCTTTAATAACTGAATATGGCTTGAAAGTAGTAGCACCATTATCTAAATAAACTAATGGTTTTCCCTGGCATGTTTTACCATCAAGCATTGGGAAATCTTTTCTAATTTTCTCTGTTTGAAACATTGTTGATTACCTTTCTTTCAATTTCGTTAGCTAATAGCTCGTTAACTGAATCATCTGAAATAATCTTAGTAATCGGTAATAAATAACCGATTGTGATTAACTGTAAAGCTTCATTTCTATCCAAGCCTCTAGACATCAAATAATAAATTTGATTTTCATCTGGCTGTCCTAATGAGCAAGCATGTGATGCTTCAACCTCATTATCATCAATGTATAGAATTGGTAA
>JAZRWC010000086.1:0-7568 GCA_045599505.1 Erysipelotrichaceae bacterium
CTTAAATGCTCTGACGGTCGTGTAATTTTACACAACGCATTTAAGGACAATGATGGACAGACAGTTCCTCTTGTGTGGAACCATCAGCATGACAATTCATCAAATGTTCTTGGACATGCTCTTTTAGAGAATCGTGATGAAGGTGTTTATGCATACTGTTCATTTAATGATTCTGAAGCTGGTCAGAATGCTAAGCTTTTAGTTCAACATGGAGATGTTAATGCATTGTCAATCTATGCTAATCAGCTTAAGCAGAAGGGCTCAGAAGTAATTCACGGCGCAATTCGTGAAGTTAGTCTTGTATTAGCTGGCGCTAACCCAGGTGCCTTAATCGACAATCTCTACTTCGCTCATAGTGAAGAAGTTATTGATGATGAGGCAATTATCTACACAGGCGAAGACTTAATCCTTTCTCATTCAGAAAAGGAAGAAGATGAGGAACCTGAAGAAAAAGATGAAAAAGAATCGGAGAAGGATGAAGAGGAATCTGAAGAAAAACTCGAACATAGCGACGATTCTGAAACAGAACTTGAACATAGCGAAGGTTCTGAAAAAACAGTTAAAGATGTCTTCAATACACTTACAGATGAGCAGAAGACAGCAGTATACGCAGTAATGGCAGAAGTTATGAATGACTCTGCTGAAGAAGATTCCGAAGGAGGAAAAGAAGATATGAAGCATAACATATTCGATAACGAACAGCAGAACAATGATGCAGTTCTTATGCACGATGCTATGACAGCAATTATCGCCGATGCTAAGACAAAGGGTTCTCTTAGAGAGAGTTTCTTAGCTCATGCAGATGACTATGGTATTAAGGATATTGAGTGGTTATTCCCTGATGCTAAGAATGTTGAAGGAGGAGCACCTGGTTTCATCAAGAGAAATCCAGATGAGTGGGTTTCAATTGTTATGAACGGTGTACATCATACACCATTCTCAAGAATTAAGATGATGTTCGCAGATCTTAGAGAAGATGATGCAAGAGCTAAGGGTTACGCTCAGAAGGGTAAGCTTAAGAAGGAAGAAGTATTCGGACTTATTAAGAGATCAGTTGAGCCAACAACAATCTACAAAAAACAGAAGCTTGATAGAGATGACATCATTGATATCACAGATTTCGATGTGGTTTCATGGCTTAAGGGTGAAATGAGAATGATGCTTGACGAGGAAATCGCAAGAGCAATCCTCTTTGGTGATGGACGTTCAGCTATGTCTGATGACAAGATTAAAGAGACAAACATCATTCCAGCAGTAAGCGATGCTTCACTCTATACAATCACACAGACACTTCCAGCTTCTTACACAGCTAAGGATATTATCACAGCTGCTGTTAAGGGTCAGAATGACTATGAGGGTTCTGGTAACACAATCATGTTCATTGCTAACACAAATGTTACAGACATGCTCCTCATTGAGGATACAAACCAGCACAGACTTTACAAGGATGTTAACGAGTTAGCACTTGCTTGTTCAGTAAACAGAATTGTTAAGGTTCCTGCTTCTATCATCCCAGCTGGAGTTGTTGCACTTATCATTGACCTTAAAGACTACAACGTTGGTGCTGATAAGGGTGGTTCAGTTAACATGTTCGATGACTTCGATATCGACTACAACCAGCAGAAGTACTTGATCGAAACACGTTGCTCTGGTGCTCTTTACAGACCATTCTCAGCCGTAGTTATCAAAGAGAACGGTGCAGCAGGCTGATAAATTCAAAATGGAGTAATTAAATATGTCTAAGTTTTACGGAAAAGTCGGATATATCCGAACTGAAGAAACACGTCCTGGAATATTTGAAGAAATAGTTACCGAAAGGAATTATTACGGAGATATTACCAGGCGTTCTTTACGTTGGGAGAATACCGAGGCTATTAATGATAGCATAAATGTTACAAATGAGATCAGCATAATTGCAGACCCATATTGTTATGAACATTTTTCAGAGCTTAGATATGTAGAGTTTATGGGCGCTAAATGGAAGATAGCAAATATTCAAGTAGAGCGCCCAAGACTAACTATAAGTCTAGGAGGTTTATATAATGGGCAGTAGAGTAAATCTTCAATCTGAATTAGAGGCTGTTCTCGGGTCAAGGAACGTATACTTTCAACCTCCTGAAAATCTTAAAATTAAATATCCTGCAATAATTTATTCATTAGGTGGAATAAATCTTAGATTTGCAGACAATAAGCCTTATATGAAAGGCAAATATTACACAGTTATATTAATACATACTGATCCAGATAACGAAGTCGTTGACAAAATGTTGACGGCTTTTTCTTATGTAGATTTCGAAAGAACTTACGTAAGAGACAATCTTTATCATTATGTATTTGAAATTTATTACTAAATCCAGAAGGAGGATATTATCATGTCAAAAATCGTATGGGATTCTACTGGTGATCGTTTATACGAGACTGGTGTAGATAGAGGTGTGCTCTATCCAATTAACGGTTCAGGCGCTTATACACCTGGTGTGGCTTGGAATGGTCTTACAGGTATTACAGAGTCACCTTCAGGTGCTGAAGCTACAGCTCTTTATGCTGATAACATTAAGTACCTTTCACTTTACTCAGCAGAGGAGTTTGCTGCAACAATCGAAGCTTACACATATCCTAAGGAATTTGAAGCTTGTGATGGTTCAGCAGATCTTGGTGATGGTGTAACAATTGGTCAGCAGACACGTAAGGTATTTGGTCTTTGCTACAGAACTCTTATCGGTAACGATGTTGAGGCTCAGGACCATGGTTACAAGCTTCACCTTATTTATGGTTGTATGGCTTCACCTTCAGAGAAAGGTTACCAGACAGTTAACGATTCACCTGAAGCAATTACATTCTCATGGGAAGTTACAACAACTCCTGTTAATGTAACAGGCTTCAAGCCAACAGCTACAGTTATCATCGATTCTACAAAGATTGATGCTGACAAGCTCAAGGAAATCGAAGATATTCTTTATGGAGAGTCAGGAGACGCTAAGCTTCCTCTTCCAGATGAAATCGCAGACATTCTTGCAGCTAGCTAAGATAATTAATAAGTCATGGGGCGGTCTTTCGGGATCGCCCTTATTATCGAAAGGAGACAAAATAACATGTTAAAGAGAACAATTACTTACGAGGACTTCAATGGTAATCAGCGTACAGAAGACCTCTATTTCAACCTTACAAAAGCTGAACTTATGGAAATGGAATTAAGTGCAGATGGTGGACTTGAGGCTACTATCAATAAGATTATTTCTGCTCAGAACGGTAAAGAGATTATGGAACTCTTTAAAGAAATCGTTCTTAAGGCATATGGTGAAAAATCTCTTGATGGTAAGACATTTGATAAGTCACCAGAAGTTAAGAATAGATTTCTTAACTCTCAGGCATATTCAGATATCTTTATGGAATTAGCCACAGATGCTGATAAGGCAACTGAATTCTTTAACGGAATTATCCCTAAAGATCTCGCAGCTGAAGTTAAGAAGCAGAACATCAAACCTGCTAACTAATTGGGGGAATTGGAATGCCTTTAACCATAACAATACCAGACCAGGAATTATTTGATGATAATAAATCAGAATTCATCACAATAAAAGGTAAGACTCTGAAACTAGAACATTCTTTAGTATCAGTTTCAAAATGGGAGTCAAAATGGAATAAAGCATTTCTATCAAAAGAAGAAAAAACTGATGAGCAAACATTAGATTATGTTCGTTGCATGACACTTACAAAGGATGTTGATCCAGATTTATATAACTACATTCCTACAAGTGTTATGCAACAGATAATCAAATATATTGAAGCACCAATGACCGCTACGTGGTTTAACGATGATAAACAGAATTCGGGTGCTAAAGGTAATAGAGAAACAGTTACTTCTGAA
Source organism: Erysipelotrichaceae bacterium (assembly GCA_045599505.1). Taxonomy (GTDB): domain Bacteria; phylum Bacillota_I; class Bacilli_A; order Erysipelotrichales; family Erysipelotrichaceae; genus UBA1783. The sequence goes on from JAZRWC010000086.1 coordinate 3,869, forward strand.
CTTATCTATTATTGGATGGTTGCTCTTAATATTCCATTTGAATGTCAGAGATGGCATCTCAATCGACTCCTAACATTAGTACAGGTATGTAATATTAAGAACACCCCACCTAAGAAGATGAGTAAACGAGAAATATTTAATCGTAATAGAGCGTTAAATGAGGCTCGTAAGAAGAAATACAATACAAACGGGTAAAGCCATGAATATTAGTATTAAATCAAAAGGGGATTGGGATAGGACTTTTAATTTCCTAAACACAGCATCAAAAACCTTATTCCATAAAAATCTTCTTAATAAATATGGTGAAATGGGTGTTAAAGCTTTAAGCGAAGCAACACCAAAAGATACCGGCGACACTGCCAATTCATGGAGTTATGAAATTGAAGAAACGGAAGGCAGTGTAAGAATAATATGGAACAATACAAGTACTACTAAGGATGGAATTCCTATAGTAGTACTTTTACATTATGGACACGGTACTCGAAATGGTGGTTACGTTCAAGGAAGAGATTTTATTAATCCTGCCATGAGACCAGTGTTCGATAGTATAGCTGAAAAAGCATGGGAGGAGGTAGTTAAGCTATGAGTAAGTCAATCGATTCCCGCATAGTTGAAATGAAGTTCGAGAACGGAAAGTTTAAGAACGATATTAAAAGCACTATCGAATCCCTTCAGAAACTTAAGAAAGAATCAGATTTTAAAGATGTCCAAGAGGGTGCTAAAAACTTTGATCTTTCTAAAGTAAGAAGTGAAGTTAATAGTTTAAATATAACATTTAAAGACGTTTTCAAGTTAGATATATTTAAACGATTATCCGATGGGATTATAGACACATTTACAAATGCTTTTCGTGTAATTCCTAATTTATGGAATAAAGCATTAAATCAAATAAAAACAGGTGGTTGGTCAAGAGCTACTAACATTGATCAGGCAACATTCCAGCTTAAGGGTCTTGGAATCGCTATTGATAAGGTTAATAGCCAGATTGAAGCCGCCGTTAATGACACAGCATATGGATATGACCAGGCTGCTAAAGCTGCTTCACAGTTGGCCGCATCAAATGTCAAAATAGGAGACAGCTATAAAACAATTAAATTTAAAGGCAGCGATGTAGAAAAGAATGTAGACCAGATGGAAAGAGCACTTGGTGCAATTTCTGGTATCGCTGCCATGACTAATTCTGGATTTGATGAAATCTCAGATATTTTCACGGATGCGGCTGGTAGAGGTAAAGTTACAGCCGATACATTTAATAGAATCGCTCAGAGAGGTCTTAACTCAGCAGCAGCGTTAGCTGAATCAATGGGAACATCCGAAGCTGCTGTTAGAGATTTAGCGTCTAAAGGTAAAATTTCATTCCAGGAATTTGCCGATGCAATGTATGAAACATTCTTCTTACATGCAAAAGATGCCAATCAGACATTTGAGGGTTCATTATCAAACATGAAGGCAGCTCTATCTAGAGTTGGTCAGCCATTTGCCAAATCCATTCGAGATATGATGATTGGTCCTTTTAATGAGTTAAAGGAAACTATTAAAAGGGTAAAATCTGGATTAGAGAAGAGTGGATTATATGAATACTTTAATAAATTAACATTCACAATTGGTAAAGTAGCAACCGTATTCATTAGAAATTTTAGAATGAATGATAAGAATTTCGAATGGGTTGGAAATTTATCAAAAGCATTTGAAAATTTAGTTGAAGTAGTATTAAGAATCGCATTACCAATTAAAGATGCGTTTAAATCTGTATTTGGTGATAGCATAATATCATCTGTAAACAGCATGACGAAGAGTTTTGCTGAATTTATAGGTAAATTAAAACCATCAGCGGAAACTGCTGAATATATTCGTATTGCTTTTGAAGGATTATTCCAGATTTTCAAAACAATCGGAACAATTATTAAAAATCTTATAAGTGGTCTTACCGGAGTTAACCTTGAAGGCGCTTCTTTATTAGGTTGGGTAGGTAGAGCACTCGCTATTGGATTAAAAGTGTTAGGTGTAATAGCCGAATTAATTTCAAAGCTATTAAACTTTAAGGTTTTATTAGAAGTTATTTCTAAAGTACTTAATGTATTTATAAAAGGAATAACAGCCATCATACTAGCTATTGGCGGCGGATTTGTATATGCGTTTACAAAAGCACGTGATGCGGTAAGCGATTTTGTTACTCTAATATCATCAAAGGTTGGAGCACCATCATCAAATCCATTAGTTATACTTGCAAGAGAAGTAGTTGCTAGAATTAAAGAAGTTCCTAATATCTTTCCTAAAGCTATTACAAATATTAAGGAATTCTTTAAGTCATTTAACGCAACTGAATCCGTAAATAACAAATTTAAACTTCTATTTGGAACATTAAGTAAGTTTAAATCTAGAATCGGTGATGTATTAAAGAATATTGCCAAATCAATTAGAAACTTAGGAAACGATAATTTATTAACAAGATTCATCGCTTCAGTAGTTTCTGGAATTGGTTCAGTAATTCAAAATGTCGGTGACTTCGCTATAATCGTCGCATCAGTTATTGTAGCAGGTCTTGGAAAAGCCGCAGATTCTATTAAGAATTTCTTTGCAGCATTTACCGATAACATGAAAAAGTTTAATGGAAATGCTCTGGTAGCTTTCTGGAAAACTTTCACAGAAGGACTTAAAAATTTCATATCAAATATACCAAATGCAGTTAGCGGAATTAAAGAATTCTTTGCAGAATTAAGCATCCTTGACATGATTAAGGATAAATTCGCTAAATTTGTAAATTGGATATCAGAAGCCATTAATAAAATTAAGGATGTATTTAGCACACTTGGTGTTGTTAAAGTTTATGCCGCTGATTTCAATGATTCAGTAGAAACAGTTACTGGTTCAGCTGGTAAATCTAAGTGGGATACATCTGGAATCCAGTCATTCATTGATAAACTGAAAGAATTTGTTAAGAATGGTGGATTAGTTAAAATTGCAATATTAGGTATTAACGGCGCATTAATTGCCGTTATGATACAGTTTGCTAAATTCCTTGGTTCTGCAACTGGATTAACAAGAGGACTTACAAATATTGTAGGTGGTGTTAAGAAAGTTTCAAATACATTAGGAAATAAAGGACTTGTTGGTTCTTTACAGAATGTATCAAATAGTATTAAGCAATTCTTTAATGGCACATCAAATGGAGCTAAAGAAGCTCCAAAAATCGACATAATAGCAAATGCTGTACTTAGATTAGCAGCCTCAATGGTAGTACTTGTTGGAGCATTAGCAGCATTAACGCTATTTATGGAAAAACATGATATATCTGGAGCTGGCGGGGCAATGGCTGCTTTAGCTGGTGGAATATTAGTATTTACCACAGTTCTAGCTATATTAAATAAAGTATGTAAACTTGACTTCTTATTCAAGTTTTCTAAAGCGATGCTAGTATTAGCTGGCTCTATATTCATTCTTGTTTCAGCAATGAATAATATAGATGTTGGCGAAGGAATGCTTAAACGATTTGGAGCGTTAGCTGGACTCATGGGAGTTCTAGTTGGTGTTAGTTTCTTATTAAGTAAAGCAGCTCCAAAATTATGGAAAGGATCGTTATCATTATTAGCATTTGCCGCAGTAATAAAAGTATTTACAAAGATTCTTGATTTAATTCCAGGTATTTCATTATCACTTAAGGATTTCTTTGCATTTGGAGCAACTATTTTTCTTATGGCTG
>JAZRWC010000087.1:0-2533 GCA_045599505.1 Erysipelotrichaceae bacterium
GTAGTACCAGAAGTAAAGCCAGAAGAAAAGGTACCAGAAACAGGAGATAAGGTAAACTTAACAATGTTATATGGAATGATGGCAGTATCAGCTATTGGAATTGGAGTAGCATTAGTAGCTAGAAAGAAATACGAAGACTAGTTTATAATCGTTACTTCATAATTGAGGCCGTGATACGAGGTAATGTAAATCGAAATCAAATAGATTTGCATTACCTCTTTTTATTATGGTAACTCAATTTTTTTTGAATAGAACTATGAAGTGAAACGCTAATAATAACGATGATACTTCATTATTTCAACTAAACTTACGATCCACTTTATAAGATATATTGTAATATTTTATTAATTTATGAGAGACCCCTTGAATATATATATATAATGGATTTGAAGTAATTTATGAAATATTATCTAGGGAAGGAGATTGTAGTTATGAAAAAAACACTAATTACTTTTTTGTGTGGAGTTTTATGCTTAACACTAATTGGCTTTTCATCTGTGAAAGCTGAAGATGAAGAGTGTTTTCATTGGGATTACGTTGAACAAGTATTTACTTACGAAGGTAAGGAATACAGCGCAGAAGAGTTTTGGTCAGTAGTAAGTGGATTATGCGAATATTCATATCATCTTGTTAATACTTGTACTAATTGTAATAGAATATTCTACGAAGGTGATTCAACAGAAGTTCATAATCACACTGGAGAAGCTTATTATATTGTGATAGGTTGGGATGGTGAGGAGCAAATTATGTACAATTTAAATAAATGGTCTCATGAGTGCGGAGATGAGTATACATTTGTTTATGATTGTGATACTTGTGGAAAGAGTGAAACAAGAATTGAAACAGTTGAGCATCAATTAGTTGTTAAATACATCTATGATGGAGTAGAGTATTTTGAATCAGAAATGAATAAAATGCTAGAAGAATTACCAACAGGAACTACTTATGTAAAAAGAGAAGTTTGTGATTATGGTGATTATGAAAATACAACTGAATTTAAAGTAGAAGCAAAAGAATGCGAACATGCTGAGACAAAAGTTGTTGTGGAAAATGAAAAAGCTGCAACTTGCACAGCAGAAGGATCTTATGATGAAGTAGTTGTATGTGAACTATGTGGTGAAGAAGTATCAAGAGAGTCAATTGTTGTAGATAAGCTAAATCATACTTTAGTGAAGGTAGATGCTGTAGAACCAACATTAACAGAAACTGGTTTAACTGAAGGAGAAAAGTGTTCTGCGTGTGGAACAGTAACAGTAGCTCAAGAAGAAATTCCAGCATTAAATAATGCCGTAGTGGAAGAAAGTGAAGCAGTTGAATTCGATGAGGAAACTAATACAATCACTGCTACAGTAGAAACTACTGAAGAAGAACCAACAGTAACACTATCAAATAAATTTACTTGGACTGATGAAGATGGTAATGAGGTAACAGAAGTTGAATTAGTACCGGGTGCAGTAGTAGAACTTACAGCTACAGTAAATGATGAGTCAGTACCTGTTGTATTTAAGGGTGGTTTATCTGTTGTTGAAGAAGGAACTGAAGAAGAAGTAACAGAAGATAGTGAAACATTTAGTGTACATACTAATGGTAAATTAGAATTATTAGAAGGAGTATATCTAGATGGTGAATTAGTAGATCCAGTAAACTATGATTTAGTAGAAGGATCAACAATTGTTGTATTTAAGAAGTCATTCTTAGCAACATTAACAACTGGAGAGCATACAATTGAGTTAAAATACCCAGCAGGAAATGTAGAAGTTAATTTCAATGTAAAATCAGCACCGGTATTACCAGAAGTGAATCCTGATCCAACACCTGAAGAAAAGCCAGAAGAAAAGGTTCCAGAAACTGGTGATAGTGTAAACTTAACAATGTTATATGGCATGATGACAGTATCATTAGTTGGTATTGGCGCAGCGTTAGTAGCCAGAAAGAAATACGAAGACTAGTTTTTAGTTATTGTTTCTTATTAAAAAAAGAACAAGAGGTAATGTAAATCGAGTTAAATCGGATTTAGATTACCTCTTTTTGTTTGGAGTGAATAATCTATATTGTTGTTAGATCTCCATGTACCCTTTTAAGGATAATAGAAATAGCTCACTCATCTGCTTAGGAGTTTCTTTCGTACCGTTATCAATCCATTAATTCTATCTTTTGCTAAAAAGGCAATGAGCAAGTAATTGTTGATTAAATATCTAGTTAGACTGATTATCAAAGGATAATCAGCTTTTATATAGTAAAGAAAAAGCTCTATAAAGAGCTATCTGTTTTTGAAGTAAATCATTAGTGTTATTGCGGTAATTAATAACATCATCACAAATATGATAATAAATGAAATGATAAATCCTTTTGATCTTTTAATTAATACTCCTTCTTCTAGTTTACCTGCTTTAGCTAGGGTAGAGCCAAAAGAAAAAGAAAGAACTGAAGTGATTAATAATAATACAACAACTGCACCTAATAATACGTATTTAATAACTGGTTTCATAATGATTGCCTCATTTCTAGTAGTATTATACAAAAAAGGCAAAAA
>JAZRWC010000088.1:0-10376 GCA_045599505.1 Erysipelotrichaceae bacterium
ATATATCTCCCTCATAAAATAATACTAAGGGAGGATATTCTAACTGTAGTAATTGTTTAGGATATTGATCATCTAAAATAGTTATAGCTTTTTGTAAAGCTATTGAATTACTTACATATTCTTTATTATCTATAGCTTTTCTTATCTTCTTGTAGTCTCCATGATATTTTATAGCTAGTCTTATCAATCTTTCTCTCATACAATCACCCAATTATTAATATTGAGTATTTATACGAAGTCCTAATAAAAAGCCGTATTATACATACGACTTAATCTTTAATTGTAAATAATGTATCCTGCATAGCTTCAAATACAGGTCTATAACTCTTTCTGTGAATTGGTAATACACCGTATTGCTCTAAAGCTAACATATGATCTTTTGTGGGATAACCCTTATTCTTTTTAAAATTGTATTCTGGATACTTATCATCTAGCTCATACATGATATGATCTCTAGTAACCTTAGCTAAAATAGAGCCAGCTGCTATTGAACAAGATAATTGATCTCCTTTAACTAGATCAATAACATTTTTATCAATGTTCAGCTTCATCGCATCTGTTAGTACTACTTCACAAGGTGCATCTAACGCAATTCTAGTCATAGCACTTCTAGTAGCTTCTAAAATATTTAATCTATCGATTTCCTTTTCACTAACAATTTGAATATTGTAGTATAAAGCATCTTTCATAATCACCTTATATAACTCTTCTCTTTTCTTTTCTGTTAGTTTTTTAGAATCATAAATATCTTTTGAATCATATCCTACAGGAAATATAACACCAGCAACAACAACTGGTCCTGCTAGTGGACCTCTTCCTGCTTCATCAATACCTACTACTAAAGTATTATTACTCCAATATTCATTTTCGTACTCATTACTAGTTCTCATCAACTATCTCCCAAGAAACAGGGCCCAACAAATTATCTCTGATTTCTCTAATAATTAATGTATACAATCTCTTATAATCAATTGTTTCATCAGCCATAAAGATTTTTCTAGAAACACCAATAGCATCAATAGTTTTAATAGCGTCTTCCTTAATTTCAATATCATATCTCTTAATTAACTTTTCTGGATGATGCTTCATTAAGAAATCAATTGCAAATTCACAAATTTCATTAATATTTAATACTTCATCATTAATTGCACCAGTAACAGCTAGCATGATACCAGTTTTAGGATCTTCAAACTTTGGCCATAATACACCTGGAGTATCTAATAAAGCAACTTCATTTGAAACCTTAATCCATTGTAGATTTTTAGTAACACCAGGTTTATCGGCAGTCTTAGCGATCTTACGCTTAGAAACACTATTGATTAATGTTGACTTACCAACATTTGGAATACCAACAACCATAGCTTTAATTTCATAATGTTTTAATCCTTTAGCTTTAAGCTTATTTATCTTAGCTTCCATGATTTTGCTACAAGCATTTGAAATAACATTAGCTACATTCTTATCACCAATCAAGTTAATAGCGATAGCGTAATTACCTTGCATCTTAAAATATTCAATCCATTTATTAGTCTCTTCCTTTTCAGCTTTATCTGATTTAGAAAGTACGATTAATCTTGGCTTCTGTCCAATAATTTCATTTAATAAAGGATTTTGAGAACTTAATGGAATACGTCCATCTCTAATTTCAATAACCATATCAACAAGTTTGATCATCTCACTCATTTCTCTTCTAGCTTTAGCCATATGACCAGGGAACCAGTTAATTTTAGTCATGTTTTCTTCCATAATTTCCACTTCCTTTCTTAATACTATCCTAACATATCATATATTCTAATCATAGATATGTTAGAACCACATAAATATTCAACTTCATGTTTATTAACATATAAACAATTTCCAACATTTAATTCATAAGTCTTGTCATTTAGTTTTGCTAAGGCATTACCTTTAGTAACAATATACATTCTTGTAAAATTAGAATAATTATCAGGCAACTTATACTCACCATCAATATTAACAATTTCTACAGAATGGTTATTAACTTCTGATAGCTTTTGCAACAAAAAGCCATCATATGGTAATTCGTCCTTACCTAATACTACACTTTCTGGTACAAATTCATGTTCCACAGTCCAACCAGGAGTACAGATACAAACAAATTCCATCTTTGTATAAGACTTAATATAATGAACTGAATTAGGCTTTATGATATAACAATCACCTGCTTGTACATCATGATAATTACCATTAATAACGATAATTCCTTTCCCACTAACAAAATAATATACTTCCGTAATATTATCATGATAGTGAGTTAAGTCTTCCTTATTAGCTTCCATAGTGACTAATGCAACAGAACAATTAGCTTTATCGTTATTACCGCAAACTTCAATTAGTTCTCTATCTTCATCTTTAATAATATTACAATTATCTTTATTTATAACTCTCATATTCACCTCAGTAAAAAAGTCAGATAACTGACTTTTTATTCTGCTAATCCGAATCTATCAAATGGATAGATAATGAAGATATCTTTACTAGTAATTTCATCAAGGTGGAATGGTCCATAATATCTAGAATCTTGCGAAACAATTCTATTATCTCCCATTAAGAAGTATTCATCTTCACCTAATGTTACTGTGAAGTCATTAGTAAACTGTCCTAAATAACTCTTCAAAGCTTCAGCTTTTGTGTAATCTTCATCAAGGAAATACTGATCAATTGGAGTTGAATTAATATATAATGTATCATTTACAAAAGAGATTGTTTCATTAGGCATACCGATAACTCTCTTAACGATATTAATACCTTTTTCATCTACTCTTGCTACTACGATATCAAATCTATCAACACTATTGATACGATAAGAAATAATGTTAGAGAATCCTATAGAACCATTTAATAATGTAGGATTCATGCTAGTACCATCAACCCTAACTGGTGCCACAACAAAACGAGTAACTACTAAAGCTACAACAAAAGTAACAACAACAGTGACAATAGTATCGATGATATCATCCAAGTTAATTAATAACCCCATACAGCATGCAGCTACAAAATCAACTAGTTTATCCTTAATTCTTCTAACCATATACTTCTCCTTAGAAAATCAGAGGCTGAGGTAACCCCAGCCTTGATTATTAACGCTTTTCTTCGATTCTGCTAGCCTTACCAGAACGTCCACGTAAGTAGAATAACTTAGCTCTTCTTACCTTACCAACACGTACAACTTCGATCTTGTCGATGATTGGTGAGTTGAATGGGAAAGTTCTTTCAACGCCTACACCAGCGCTTAACTTTCTTACTGTGAAATTCTTAGAAATGCCCTTACCGTTAATTGCAGTAACAACACCTTCGAATACCTGGATACGGCTCTTATCGCCTTCCTGGATCTTTACAGAAACTTTTACTGTACAACCAGGCTGGAAATAAGGAACTTCTTTAATCTGTGACTTAGTGATTTCGTTAATTAAATCTAACTTCATAAATACATTTCCTCCTATAAAAAATCACACAAATAATTTCTCAACAGTTCATAAATGCATAATTTTTGCACCAGCGGAACGGTATAGCATATACATGCTTAATAATACTAACATAAACCTACTAGTAATTCAACTAATTTTTGTAGATTTTATCGGCATTTTTAAGCTATTTGCCTATATAAATCTATTGCTTATTTTATTAAGCATAGCCATATTTCTTTCTTAAAATTACAAGTAAAGAAACACTTAAAATCATAGTGATCAACTCACTTACTACTGATATCATCCATATTCCATTTGCTCCAAACATAATAGTTAAAATAGTAATCATGATTACTGGTAGTACTAATCCTTTGGCAAATGAGATAACTCCAGATACTAAACCATTACATAAAGCTGTAAAGAATCCAGAGGCAAATATATTAACACCGCAGAATATGTAAGTGAATGCATATATCATAAACGCATAGTTTAATAGTTCTGATAAGATAACATCATTAGATGAGAATAGTGAAACTACTACTCCCTTTAAAACTTCACTAGAAACAAACATAACTAATGAAACTGAAAGTACTAATCCTACAGAAAGTCTAAATACATTTTTAAGTTCTTCTTTATTCTCTGCTCCAAAGTTATAGCTGACAATAGGAGATAAGCCAACACTATATCCAATTAGAATACTTTTAAATGTGAAGTCTATATACATAATAGCTGAATAAGCACTAACTCCATCTTCACCAATCATCTCAATTAGTTTTTTATTGATTAGAATTGAAACAAATGAGCTTGATATTTGAGTAATCATCTCTGAAATACCATTAACACAGCTTCGTAAAACTACTAATGGATGGTATTTAGATTTTTTGAAGCGTAATAATGAATTATTCTTACTAAAGAAATATATACATGGGAAAACCGCACCAATCAAAAATGAGCAACTTGTACCAATCGCTGCACCTAAAATTCCAAAGTTAAATACAACAATAAACAGGTAGTCAAATATGATATTTCCAATACCACTAGCTACTGTATAGTAGAATCCTAGTTTTGGCTTTTCCGCTGTTGAAAATAGTGATTGGAAAGCATTTTGAATCATGAATAAAGGAGTCATAGATAATAAAACTCCTCCATATCTCATACAGTCTTCTAGTAATATTTCACTAGCTCCTAGCATAATACAAATCTTTTCGAGATTTAAAACACATAAACCACAAAAGAAAACACCAGAAACAAATATAGTTAGGATAATATCTGTAAAATACTCCTTAGCTAATTCGTATTCCCCTTTTCCCATTGTCTTTCCTATTTCAGCTGCTCCACCAGTACCGAGCATAAAGCCAATTCCAGCAATTATCATTACTAAAGGATAGACAATATTAATTGATGCTAAGGCATTTTTACCAACAAAATTAGCAACAAAAATTCCATCTACTACAGAATAGATGGAAATAAAAAACATCATACCTACAGGAGAAATAGTAAATCTGATTAATCTTTGAAGATTAAAATGATTTGAAATTTTAATTTCCATATTCTTCTCCTTTCTTTATTAATTATTCAGCTGTTTTATCAAATTTAAATAACGCTGGATACAATCCTAATAAAACAGTAACAATAATGAAATATCTTACTAAATCAATAATATTGCTAACAAATAAACTTTCAATAGTAATTAGTCCAACAATACCCTTAAGAATTAAGTTAAGAATTAGGTAACCTACAATACCTAAAGCTGTTCTAACAATACATGACTTAATATTCTTAGAATTTTTAAAATGAATATACTTTTCATCAAGATAATAAGCAATCTTAAAACCAAATACCATACCTAAAGCTTTAAAATAGTCAGAACTAGTACAATAGAATAAACCAACACAACTTACAGCTATTATTATTAACTCAAGTGGTAAAGATAAATAATCTCTTTCCTTTAATAAACAATAGAACATAGCTGAAATCAGATAGCCTAATAGTAATCCAACTACTACATCTGTAAAGAAATGAGCTCCTAGGTACATTCTAGTAAAGGCTACTCCTAATGGAATAATAAAGCTTAAGTATTTAACATACTTTTTATCTCTAAAATATAAAGCTATTGAGTGGAACAAAGAAGCACTATTTGTGCTATGACCTGAAGGAAATGAATATCCATCAATATCCTTTAGTAAATTAATTTCCTCAATTGCCTGATATGGTCTAGCTCTTCTAAAGAGATTTTTTATTAATGAATTAGCTATAGTACCATAAACTAAAGAAACAGCTAACTTACGTCCTATTTTCTTGTCATATCCCCAATAGAAAAAACCTAAAAAAGCTATACAAAAAGCCTGCTCTCCGAAGAATGTGAAAGCATAGTTTATATAGAACAATATCTTTCCAAAAATACCACTATTAGAAATGGATTGTAAGAAAATAATAATGTCTTTTTCAAATGGGAAATACCAGCTAATAGGATCCATTAGTTATCCTCCTGTTCCTCAATAATTTCATCAAGCATCTTTCTTTCCTCTTTAGTAAACTCTCTATTTTCTAATAAATCTCTTCTATTAAGGTAAGTTGTTCTTAATGATTCTTTTAAACGATATTTACGAATGTTTTCATGATGTCCACTTAATAATACTTCAGGCACTTTCATACCACTATAGTTTTCAGGTCTAGTGTATTGTGGATATTCTAACAAACCATTCTCGAATGATTCATCTGCTGTTGAATCAGATTTGATGACATCTTTAACTAGGCGAGTAAGCGAATCTGTGATGATCATCGCTGGTAATTCGCCACCAGTTAGAATATAATCACCTACAGAAACAAACTCATCTACTTCTGAGTAGATTCTTGCGTCATACCCTTCATAGTGTCCACAGATAATAATTATCTCTTCTTTCTCAAGTAGTCTATGAGCCATTTTCTGGCTGTATGTGCTACCTGCAGGTGAAGTGATAAGAACATATGACTTATCTGTTTTTACGTCCTTTAAGGCATCTAAAACAGGTTGACACATTAATACCATACCTGCTCCTCCACCATAAGGATAATCATCTACTCTGTTATTGTTTTGTAAAGTATACTTTCTGAAATCTACTAAGTTAATCTCAATCAATCCCTTGTCAATTGCTCTTTTGATAATTGATGTATTAATAAAGCCATCAAACATTTCTGGGAAAATAGTTAAAATTGTTATTTTCATAGCATGCCCTCGATAAGATTAACAACAATCTTCTTTTCCTTTATATCAACATCTTTGATAAAGCTTTCAACAAATGGAACTAAAACATCCTTACCATTAGCATTTATCCTTAATACTGGCTGATGTCCTTGTAAAACTTCACTGACCTTACCAATTAGCGTTTCTTCACTATATACTTCACAACCAACTAAATCGAAGAAATAATACTGTCCTTTTTGTAAACGATGGACAGATTCTTTAGAAACAAATAAATCACATTCTTTAAACTTTTCAACTAGATTAATATCCTCATAATCCTTAAATTGAACAAGAACAAATCCTTTATGTACTCTATGAGTATTTACTACCATTTCTACATACTTATTGTCCTTTAGAATATATAAAGTATTTCCAGCCTTAAATCTTTGCTTAACAAAGTCGGTTTGAGACTGAACCTTTAACTCTCCCTTTATTCCAAATGTATTTACGATATTTCCAATTCTAATATATTCCATTATTTACTCCGACTAAAAAGGATGCTTTTTAACGCATCCTAGTATGATTCAAATTTGACAGTAACCTTTTTGTCGTCTAAACATGAGCATACAGACATCATCTGTCTTAATGAACTTGCCATATTGCCCTGTCTGCCGATAAGTCTTGCTGTATCTGTGCTAGTAGCATAAACATACAATAAAACTTCATTTTCATTTAGGCTGTCCATTGACTTAACTGATACCTTTTCTGGTTCATCAACCATTGGCTGGATTAAGTCTAATAATACTTTTTCGTAATTAATCATTCTTACTTAGATTCGTGGAACTTCTTCATGATTCCCTGGCTTGATAAGATTGAACGAACAGTATCAGAAGGCTGAGCACCGTTAGCTAACCACTTTAATGCCTTTTCTTCATCAACCTTTACATCTGCTGGATTAGTTGTTGGGTTGTAATAACCGATGATTTCAATGAAACGACCATCTCTTGGTGCTCTTGAATCTGCAGCAACAATTCTATAGAAAGGACTCTTATGAGCACCCATTCTCTTTAAACGTAATTTAACCATGTTAATAAATCTCCTTTTTCTTTTAACCTCTAATATAATATATGAAACAAACAAAGGTGTCAAGCATTTTTGCTTAACACCTTAATTTTATTTTTTAACAACGATTAGAATCTTCTAAACTTGCCTAAACCCATTGCTCCCATAACCTTCTTTGTACGTTCAAATGAGTTTAATAACTGATTTACATCCTTTAATGATGTACCACTACCAGCAGCGATTCTGTTTTTATGAGAATTTCTTAATATTTCTGGATGCTTTCTTTCATATGGAGTCATAGATTGAATGATAGCTTCCTGTTTCTTCATCATTCCATCAGTATCAACATTGCTTAAAGCATCTGAATATTGAGAGAAACCTGGTAACATCTTCATGATGCCGCTTAATGGGCCCATCTTTTTGATCTGCTTCATCTGTACAAGCATGTCTTCTAATGAGAATGTACCATTCATCATATGTTCCATACTCTTAGCAGCAACTTCTTCATCAAATTCAGCCTGAGCCTTTTCTACTAATGTAGCTAAGTCACCCATACCTAAGATTCTAGAAGCCATTCTATCTGGATAGAAGATATCAATATCAGTAACCTTTTCACCAGTACCTACAAATCTAACTGGAACGTTTGTTACTGACTTAACAGATAAGACGCCACCACCTCTAGCATCGCCGTCAAACTTAGTAACAACTAAACCTGTAATATCTAATAGATCATCGAATGTCTTAGCAACCTGAACGATATCTTGACCAGTTAATGCGTCAACTGTTAATAAGATTTCATCAGTTCTAACCTTCTTTTTGATAGTAGCCAATTCATTCATTAGCTGCTTATCGATATGTAAACGACCGGCAGTATCGATTAATACTGTATCATAGCCATTTCTTTCAGCATATTTCATACCTTCAGTAACTGCTGTAACCGCATCTACGTTAGCACCTAATGTAAATACTTCAACATCAACCTGCTTACCTAATGTCTGTAACTGTTCAATAGCAGCTGGTCTGATAACGTCTGCAGCAATCATCATTGGCTTTCTATCTCTCTTTTCTTTTAATAGCTTAGCCATCTTAGCCACTGATGTAGTTTTACCAGTACCCTGTAAACCTACTACCATGATAGTAGTAATACCATTCTGTCTGAAGGCAATCTCACTAGATCCTTCGCCTAATAACTTAACGATTTCATCTGAAACGATCTTATAAACCATTTCTGATGGATTTAAAGCATCAGAAACCTTTACACCAATCATTTCTTCTCTTACACGTTCAACGAATTTCTTTGTTACTGAATAGTTAACATCGGCTTCAAGTAATGCTAATCTGATTTCTCTTAGCATCTGTTCGATGTTCTTATCAGTTAATTTGTCTTTGCCTACAATATGCTTAAAGCTGGCAGTTAAGCGGTTTGATAATGATTCAAAAGCCATAAGTTATCTCCTTATAAAATATCTATATCGTTATCTTCATTAAAATCAGTAGTTGGATATATAACGATAGTCTCTGTATTTTCAACTGCTTCATCTAAGAAAGGTTGGAAGTCCCACTTAGATTCGAAGTATTCACACTTATCTAATCTAGGTTTAGTAACTGGATTTTTAGGTGTAAAAATAGTACAACAATCTTCAAAAGGAAGAATGCTTGTTTCGTATGTATTGATCTTTCTAGCGATATCAATAATCTCTAGCTTATCATAAGTAACTACAGGTCTAATTACAGGAGTTGTAGTTACACAATTGATAACACCCATTGAGTTTAATGTCTGGCTAGCAACCTGACCAACACTTTCACCATTTACGATAGCTAAACAATTAGTCTTCTTAGCTAATCTATCGGCTAATCTATACATCATTCTTCTCATCATAGTAATTGCGTATGATTCATCACAATGCTTATAGATCTCTAATTGAGTATTAGTAAATGGAACAACATGAAGCTTAATTCTACCTTGATAAGGTGCTAGTAACTTAGCTAATTCCTTAACCTTGTTTAAAGCAGCTTCACTAGTATAAGGTTGAGAAGCATAGTGGATACACTCAATTTCTACTCCACGCTTCATTGTTAAATAGCCTGCAACAGGTGAATCAATACCACCTGATAACATTAACATTGCCTTGCCACCTACACCAACTGGATAACCACCGCTACCCATTGTTGTATCTGCCATTAAATAAGTAGCTTCATCTCTAATTTCAACAACTAAAGTTGTATCAGGATTGTGTACATCAACCTTTAAATGACCATCATATGCCTTTAATACTGTACTAGCTACTTTTCTATTCATTTCATCAGAATGAATTGGGAATTGTTTGTTGGCTCTTCTTGTATTTACCTTGAATGTCTTTTCAAGCTTATCTTCCATAATAGCCTTAGCAGCTTCTAAAATTGCGTCAACGTCATTAGAAACTTTTAATGCTTTAGAGAAAGATCTGATGCCAAAAACATTCTTTAGAATTGGTGAAATTTCATCAGGATCAACACCATGTAAATGTACATAGATATGATCTCTAGTTCTTTCAAACTTAAGGCTAGGATAATCAGCTAAAGCCATTCTCATGTTTTCAGCTAACTTCTTAATAAAATCCTTCTTATTTTTGCCTTTAGTAGTTAATTCACCATATCTAATCATAATATATTCATATTGTAAATTAGCCATATAGTTTTATACACTCCTTAATTGCGTTTAGTAAATCATCAACGTCTTTCTT
>JAZRWC010000089.1:0-11425 GCA_045599505.1 Erysipelotrichaceae bacterium
CGGTTAGTGGATTAACAAAGACTTATGGAGAAAATGATCCTGATTTAACAGCTAATGTGGAAGGATTAGTTGGTGAAGATACTATCGAATATCTAGTAAATAGAGAAGCAGGAGAAGATGTTGGTAGCTATGTTATAACAATCGTTACTAAAGAAAATCAAGGTAACTACACTATTAAGAGTGAAGAAGGCTTATTTGAAATTGTTAAGAAAAAGCCTACTATCGCTACTGAAGATGTAGAAGTTACTTATGATGGAACTAAGGTATTTGTGGAAGCATCAACAGGTTCAGATGGTAAGTTGGTATACACTAATAATGGTCAAGTTGATGTTGGTGAATATGTTGTTGAAATAATGGTTGAAGAAACAGGTAACTACTTATCTGCATCAGCAAGTGCAACTATTAAGGTATTACCATTAGTTATTGAAATAACAACAGCTTCGGCTAGCAAGGTATATGATGGTACAGAGTTAACTAATAATGAATTCTGTATTACTGAAGGCTATAGCTTAGCTAAAGGTGATGAAATTTCATCTATCACATTTACAGGTAGTCAAACAAATGTTGGCTCAAGTGAAAATAAAGCGGATGGTATTGTGATTGTTAATGAGGATGGTAAGGATGTAACAGATAACTATGTTATCAATTACAACTTTGGAATCCTAAAAGTAGAAAAGGAAAACGTTCCTAATACTGGAGATGTCCAGATTGGCAACTTAATATCTATTAGCGTCACTTCATTTATCGCATTAGCTTTAGCTATCATAAAGAGAAGAGAATACGTTGACTAATTATTAAGGATAAGGGAGAAACCTCTTATCCTTTTGCGTATTTATGCTTGTGTTTTTCCATTTGTGTTTGTTTGTGTTCAAATTATGAGATTTAAGCTATAATAGATTTATCAAAATTTTTATTTATAATTTGGGGGTTCTATATGGACAATATTGTGATTAATGCGCCATGTGGGAATATCAAAGGCTTTAATACCGAGAATTATCATTATTTCCGCAGTATTCCATACGCAGTAACAAAACGCTTTGAAGATCCAAAGCCTGTTGAATATATGGAGGAATTCGATGCAACAGCTAAACCAAAAAACTGTTACCAAAGATTCTGCTTCGTTGATGAATCTAAAGAAGATGGTTTCTACTATCGTGAGTTTGATACATATCGTATCAGCGATTATGTAGAAAGTCCTATGACTTTAAGTATAACTACTCCTACTAACCCTGATAATTGTCCAGTTATCTTGTTTGTTCATGGTGGTAGCTATGAAAATGGAACAATTGATGATTGTCCATTTGGTGAATGTGTCGAATACGCTAAAAGAGGAATCATTCTAGTATCTGTTGGCTATAGATTAAATGTCTTTGGCTTATTTGGTGGAGAAAACTATGGCTTAAAGGATATTGTATTCTCGATTGATTGGATTAGGGAAAATATTAAGGCATTCGGTGGTAATCCAGATAATATCACATTAATGGGTCAGTCTGCTGGGGCAATGTGTGTAAATGATTTATTATACTCACCACTAGTTGATGGAAAGATTAAAGGCGCAGTAATGATGTCTGGTGGAGGATTATATCCACGTCCATTTGGTGTTCAACCTAAAGAAAAATCTAAAGCTTTCTGGAAGAAAGTTATGGTTAACGCTGAATTTGAAACAATTGATGAACTAAAGTATTGTGATCCAGAAAAACTATGGTGGGCTTGGAATAACGCTAAAAAGAGTGAAGGCAATTTAGCTAGCTCAATTCCAGCTATCGATGGAGCAGTATTAACAGATTATCCTAGTGAAATAATCAAAGCTGATAAGGATGTAAATGTACCTGTTATCTGTGGCGTTACTAGCCAAGATATCTTCCCATTTATGATTTATGAAATCGCTCATTCATTAGCTAAGGATAGAGTAAAAAGAGAAAAAGCGCCAGTATATGGATACATGTTTGATGTAACATTACCTGGTAACAGCTATAAGGCTTTCCATGCCAGCGATCTATGGTATATGTTTGGTAACATGGAAAAATCATGGCGTCCATTTGATGAAACTGACAAGGCTATTTCAAAGGAAATGATTGATTATGTTGCTAACTTTGCGACTACTCAAAATCCTAATGGTCATGGTATGACTGAGTGGAAACCTGTAAGTAAGTCAAATAGCACATTCAGGTTATTCTCTAAATCAGATAAAAAATACGCAACACCTGTTGATTGCCGTTTAAAGATGGCAAAGACAATGTTAGGTGATAAAGGACCAATGTAAATAGTTAACCTATCAATCGATAGGTTTTCTTTCAAAATTGACTTGTTTATTAATCACTTTATAGATAAATAATAAAAAACTGGAATGATATAATCAAAATGAAATAAGAAAGGATAAATAATATGAGAAAAAGATTAGTGTTTAGAGTTGATGATGTTGGATATACTACTGCATATGATTTAGGTGCATTTAAAGCTTTAACTGAAGGCGTTGGAAGCAGCGCTGATGTTATGCTTGATTCACCTGACACAATTGAAGCGTTAAAATGGTTAGCTGATAAACCTTGGATTTCAGTAGGATGGCATAGACATTTGTGGGAATCTCCAGTTTTACCACCTGAAGAAGTACCATCTTTAGTAGATGAAGAAGGCAGATTCAAGTGGCGTCATAAGCATCCTGAACTAATGGCTGAAGCAACATATGAAGATGCATATAAGGAATTCTGTGCTCAAGCAGAGTTATGCAAGAAATACTTAGGCAGATATCCAGATGTAGCTGGAGTTAGAAGTTCTGATATTCCATTAGAAAAGGCTTTTAAGGATGTCTTAGATAAATATGGAATTGTGTATGGAGTATTCTCAACAATGAATGATGGTGCTCCAAGAGCTCATTTTGCCAAGGTTTTACCTGAATATGAGCATCTACACTATTATTCTTTTAACGCTCAACCTGATCCAAAAACAGGCTTTGATTTAGCATATTTTAAGGACTATAATCCACTAAAGATTATGACAAGTGTAACTTGGACGGAGCAAGAGGAAGCATTCTTCTATGGTTGGCATCCAGGATATTGTGATGATCATATCATGGCGGAATCCAGATGCAACTTACATCGCTGTAAGGAATTAGAAGCTTGTTGTAGTAAGGAGATTAAAGATTGGATTATTGAAAATAAGATTGAACTAGTAAATCAATATGATGTAATCCATGGTACTAATACATTCCAAGATCACTTAAAGGTGATTAATAGTCCACTTTGGATTGGAAATATGAAATAGATGTAAAAGATGGCATATAAACATGATATATGCCATCTTCTTTTGTATTAGTCTAAAGTATAAGTTGTTTCAATTTTTCCGGTTCTAGAACCAGTGACAGTTAATGTGATTGTATCTTTTGTATTAGCTTTTACTAACCAAGTAGCTTTCTTTTCTAGTGGTTCTGTTTCAACAGTCATTGGATTTAAGCCCCAAGTATAGCTCTTTCTGCTGACAAACCCAGCTAACTGACCTAACTTAGTATCCTTCTTGCCTTCAACAACCTCACAACCATCGATTGTTACACATAAATCTTTGACCTGCTTTAGTTTAGTGGCAGCGTTAAATGCACATGTTGGTAAGTAACCATGATTGCCGATAGTAGCTTCTACTCTGTATAAACCACAATCTAATTTGCTGATTTTAACTTCTTCAAATTTAACAACAGGAAGAGTCTTGATGATAACTAATTGAGCACTTGTCTGCTTTTCAACTTCTGCCTTTAATAAGTGACGTGGTGGATTTTGAACAACATACTTATTTTCGATTCCACCGATTTCTACTTCACCTAATTGTGGATGATTGAAAGCTGTCCAAGGTTTGAATGTGTTAGGTTCGCAATTCTCATCAACCCACTTCATGATCTTCTTTGTGTTTTCTTCCTGCTCTTTAATTGATAAAGGCTTTGGAGGGTAAACCTTAGTGATTCCAGATTGTCCTTCTAAATTCCAACATTCAATAGCGTAACAAGGGAAGCCTAATACGTAATCGCAATAATCGATGAATAAACCGATAATTGGAGATCCACCAACTTTAGTATATTCACTATAGATTTGCACTACATCATAACCATTTTCTTCAGCAGCTCTTTTTGCGATAGTATTGTAGATTTCAAAATCCTTAGGATTGTATTCACTAGGAGAAATATGTCCAGGTGGAACTAAAATTTGACCACCAGCAGTATGGAAGTCCATACCGAAACAAACATTTGGATGTTCTAATAAGAACTTAGCATTATTCTGTGTTTCAGGAGCACATAATGGATTTTCACCTGCGCCATGCTGAGCAAAATCTGGCTTCCAAGAAACAGGGTAGTTTCTATTTAAGTCATAGTCACGCATTTTACTATGTCCAGGTTTGATATTCATTCCATCATATTCATCGATATCACCTTCAGAATAAACGTTATAGAAAGTACCTGTTGTATCATCTGGTCTTCTTCTAACCATCACTCTTGGGTCAGTTTCATCAACTTTCCAGTTACCGAATGGACTCTTTACTCTCATAACACGGATACATCCATCACCATCCATATCCTTGCTGTTTAAGCCCTTTAAATCATCTGTGTAGAATGTTGCACGTGGTACAGATCTTGGAGTATCAGGAGTAGTTAAATACCATTCAGAGCCATCTGGAGATAATCTAGGAACAGCATATATTGTTCTATCTGCTAAAATGTCCTGTACTTCTTGAGAGTCAAGATTAGTAAAGATAGTATCTAATAAGTGCATTACAGCCATACTACCAGTAACTTCACCAGCGTGAATATTGCCCTCAACGAAGTATGCTGGCTTATCATCGTAATCACCAGTAGCTGTGTTAGTGACCTTTAGTAACCATTGTTGGCGGTGTTCTACAGATTCACCGATTGTTGATAACTGACAAAATTGTGGATATTTTTCAGCATAATCATGTAGGATGTCAGTTATTTCTTGGTAGTTATAATAGTGATCATAACTATAAGTAACGTTTTCTGAGATTTTCATATTATATCCTCCTAGTTTTTGGTATTGAAATAATTATATCACTTATAAATGAGCGATAATATTAATAATCATTCAAAAATGTTTAGGATAATAAGACATATTTGGAGTGTTGAAAAACAAAAACAGGCCAATATACTATATAATATCTATAGACAAATTAAGAAATATAATAGTGGATTTTAAGCAGTTTGATTTTGATACTCATGGAGGTAATTATGGCAAAGACAAAAAAAGTGACAAATCGTCCAATTAAATCAGATTTAAAATCAAAGAGAATTGTTTGGGAAGAAGAACATCCTATCAGATGGTCATTCTTAAAAATCTTAAGAGAGAATTCCAAACTTAAGGAATTCTATCCAGAAGTAAACCCATATGTTGAAGCTTATAGGGTAAGAGATAATACTTGGGCACTATATTGCGATGGTATTCATGGTCATGGTGATCCATGGATGTATTTAGTAGAAGGACCACAGAGAGCGGTAGTTATCGATACTGCCTTTGGAGTTGGTGACTTAATCGGCTTAGCTAGAAAGTTAGTAAATGGCAAGGAAGTAGTAGCAGCTAATACTCATCATCATACAGATCATGCTTATGGTAATGCACAATTCGATAAGGTTTATTGTCACGAAGATGAAGAGTTTATGTTAAGAAGAAATATGCGTCCTGATTTATGGGATGTATTATTAGATGAAAATGGTAAACCAAAGGCTGCAGAATTTGATGTTAATGACATTATCAAATATAAGGATTATGAGCTAATTACTGTTAAGAGCAATGAATGCATTGATTTAGGTGATGGTTACTTATTAGAATGTGTTCCATTAAGAGGTCATACTCCTGGTATGTGTGGTTGGTTAGATAAGCAGACAGGTTGTCTATTCTCAGGTGACTTAACAAATATGATGGGTGCTTTAGATCCTGAAGAACCACATCCTGAAAACTGTACTGTTGAAAGATTACAGTTAGATATGAGTGAAATCTGCAAGAGATTAGATGAGATTTCTGGCGTATTCCCAGGACATGGTATGATTGACCAGACACCAATCATGTTACAATATGAATTAGATACATTAAATATGGTATTAGCTAACCCTGAAAACTATGATAAGGTTAGAAAGATGGTAAGAGCTGGTGGAGCTGTGGATTCTTGCACAAAGAATATCTATCAGGGTACAGCAGTTAGATATACACCAAATAATGTATATATGGCCCAACAAAGGAGGAAGTAAAAGATGGCAAAGTTTCGTCCAATTAAATCAGATTTAAAATCAAAGAGAACAGTATTTGAAGAAGAAAAACCAATCAGATGGTCATTCATTAAGTATCTAAGAGAATACTCAACTCTTAAGGAATTCTATCCAGAAATCAATCCATATGCAGAAGCATATAAGGTTAGAGATAATACTTGGGCTATCTTTGTTGATGGCTTAGGTGGAGCTGGAGATCCTTGGATGTTCGTAATCGATGGACCTGAAAAGGCTTTAGTTGTTGATACTGGCTTTGGCTTAGGAGATTTATTAGGCTTAGCTAAGAAGTTAGTTGGAAGCGATAAGGAAATCATCGCTTGTAATACACACTCTCATCCAGACCATTGTTTAGGTAATGCTCAATTTGAAAAGGTTTATTGCCATAAGGATGAAGAGTACTTATTACGAAAAACTATGAATCCTAATTGTTGGGATTGGATTCTAGATGAAAACGGCAATCCTAAGGGTGCTGAATTCGATGTAAATGATATGGTTCCTTATAAGGATTATGAATTAATTACTTTAAACGATAATGAATGTATCGATTTAGGTGATGGATATCTTGTTGAATGTATCCCATTAAGAGGACACGCTCCAGGTAATGCTGGTTGGTTAGATAAGCAGACAGGTTGCTTCTTTATCGGCGATGTAACAAATGTTGGTGGAGCTAGAGATTTAGGTGATCCTAATTTACAGAACTACACAGTTGAAAGATTACAGAAGGACTTTGAGGCTGTATGTAAGAGATTGGATGAGATTTCAGGTGTATTCCCTGGACATGGTATGTTAGATCAGACTCCAATCATGTTACAGTATGAATTAGATACATTAAACGCTGTAATGGCAAATCCTGAAAACTATGACTACAAGAAGACAATGAACTTCGGTCAGATGTCAATTGATTTATTACAGAAGAATATTTACCAGGGTACAGCTATTAGATATAAGTTAACTAGCGTATATATGAATAAGGAGGAATAAGAATTATGGCAGATGCATTAGAACTAATTAAAACTAGAAGATCTTGTAAGAAGTATAAGAGCGACATGATTCCTGATGAAGTGATTGAAAAGGTTGTTGAAGCTGGTATGTATGCCCCAACTGCTAGTGGATTACAGTCACCAATCATCGTTGTTATTAAGAATAAGGAAGTTAGAGACAGATTATCAGTTTTAAACGCTGAAATTGGTAATAGAGTTGGAACAGATCCTTTCTACAATGCTCCAGTAGTATGCGTTGTATTAGCTGATAAAAATAGAGGTGCAAGAGTATACGATGGTAGCTGTGTATTAGAGAACATGATGTTAGAAGCTTCATCTTTAGGAATTGGTTCTTGTTGGATTCATAGAGCTAAGGAAGAGTTTGAAACAGAAGAGTGGAAGCAGTTCTTAAAGGATTTAGGTGTTGAAGGCGAATATGAAGGTATTGGTCATTGCATATTAGGATATCCTGATATGGAACCGGTATGTAAGCCAAGAAAAGAAAACTGGGTTTACTATTGTAAGTAAGAAGTTAAGGTGGCACAAAAGCCACCTTTAATTTTGAGTAAACGGGTAGAATAAGCGAAGTGAAAGGGATATAATGATTAGCGTTAAGTGGGTGAGTTTATATGGCAAAAAAGACAAGTGTAGATATGACTCAAGGCAATATCGTTAAGCTATTAGTAGGCTTTGCGATTCCTATTATCATCGGTCAGATTCTTCAGAATTTATATAACAGCTTTGACGCTATCATCGTCGGTAGAGCGGTAAGTGATGCAGCTTTAGCAGCAGTAAGTGCTTCTGCTGATATTTCGCAATTGATTGTAGGCTTCTTTACAGGTTTATCAACAGGTGCATCTGTATTGTTCTCTAGATATTATGGTGCTAAGGATTATGATGGATTACATCAATCAATTCATACCGCTATCTTACTTGCAATCTATATCGGTAGTGGAATGGCTCTAATTGGTGTTGTATTCACTCCTACTTTATTGCACTTGGTAGATTGTCCAGCTGATGTATTCTCTGAAGCGGTAGTATATTTACGTATATATCTAGTTGGTGTACTATTCACAGCTATCTATAACGTAGGCAGTGGTGTACTAAGAGCAGTTGGTGACTCAAAGCGTCCATTATACTATTTAGCAGTTTCTTCAGTATTAAATATCGTTTTAGACGTCTTATTTGTCTCTATTATTCCAATGGGTGTAGCTGGTGTAGCTTTATCTACAGTTATTGCGGGTATTATTACTCTAGCTTTATTACTAAAGAGAATGATGGATACTACAGATGTATATAAGTTAGTTATTAAAGATTTAAAGGTTAATCCAAGTATGGCTAAGGAAGTATTCGAGTTAGGTATTCCAGCTGGTTTACAGTCTTGTTTAACTTCAATCAGTAATTTATTCGTTCAAAGATATATCAACAGCTTCGGATCAAGCGCAATGGCTGGTGTAGGTGCTGCTAAGAAACTTGATAAGTTTATCGGTTTAGCTGGTCAGTCATTAGGACAGGCAATTACAGTTTTCGTATCACAGAACTATGGTGCTAAGGACTACAAGAGAGCTACTAGTGGCATAAAGACATGTATCAAGATGAACTTTATCTATTGGGTAGTTGGATGCTTATTTGCCTATATATTTGCTCCTCAGCTTGTCTCTATCTTTACAACAAATCCAGAGACAATCAGCTATGGTGTAAGTATGATGCACGTAATGTTGCCATTCTACATCTTCCAGATTTTCAATCAGGCATACTCTGGAACAGTTAGAGGCTTCGGTAGAAGTAGAGTAGTAATGATTCTTTCATTATTGGGTATGATTGGTATGAGACAGTTGTTTTTATTTGTGACAATGAATTATATCGCTTGGGACATTAGATTTGTCTTTGTAGGATATCCATTTGGCTGGTTCTTCTCAGCAATCTTCGTAATGATTTACTACTATAGAGTTATTAAAAAACAATATAATATCGATTAATTAAATAGGGTGTGATTTTAGTATCACACCCTATTTTGGTATTTATATTTTTGTTAACTATTTAGATTTTAGATTTCATTAGCAGCATGGTAAGCAGTTCTTACTGCGCTTGAAATATCAGCAGTTCTTTCACCTGAGCAGTCACCTACAAATACTACTGGAACAGTTAATTCAGCTTCGAAGGCAACTTTTCTAGAACCTACAGCCATTACGATATAATCACAAGGAATTTCAACAGTCTTATTTTCCTTAGTATCAGTAGCGACTAATGTATGTCCATCTTCGCTGATAGATTCAACCTTTGTGTTTGTTAATAAAACAGCGTTGTGACTAGTGAAGTCAGCCATCATTAATGGTAATACTGTTGAAGATTCTTGAGCAGCAATCTTATCTAACATTTCTACAACTGTAACTTCACAACCATTATTTAATAAGTATTCAGCAGTTTCTGCACCTACTAAACCACCACCGATAACAGCCACTTTGCCACTTACAGTAGTTTTACCTGCTAGGATATCCCAGCTTGAAACAACGTTTTCAGTATTTCCAGCAAGTCTTAACATTGTGTTTTGTCCGCCTACTGCTACTACAACCTGATCAAATGTATTTAATACAGTAGCATCAGCAACAGTGTTTAACTTAACTTCAACATTTAATGTAGGTAAAATCTTTTCGTAGTATTCAATACTTCTTACCATTTCAGACTTTCTTGGTGGTACACTTGCGATATTAATCTGTCCGCCTAGCTTATCAGTAGCTTCAAATAATGTGACTTTATGGCCACGCTTAGCAGCAACTCTTGCAGCTTCTAGTCCAGCAATACCGCCACCTACTACAGCGACGTTTTTGCTAGTGTCACTTGGTTTTAAACTGATAGTAGTTTCATCACCATTTTCAGCATTTAATACACAAGAGATATATCTTCTACCCATAATTGAGTCAACACATCCCTTATTACAGTTGATACATTCTCTAATAGGTTCACCAGTTTCAATCTTATTAGCGATATCTGGATCACAGCATAATGATCTACCATAACCGATGATGTCAGCTTTTCCTGATTCAACGATTTCTTCACCAGCTTCAACAGATACAACTCTACCTACTGTAGCTACTGGAATTGATACGGCCTTCTTAACCATTTCAGCAGCATATAATGTCCAATTATATGGAGCGCTTCCCATTGGAGGAATAGTATCACCCATATTGCCAGTATGATTAGCTTGTGCAACTTGAATCATATCGACACCAGCTTCTTCTAATAATTTAGCTAGTTCAACAGCTTCTTCGGCAAGTAAACCACCTTTACCTCTTAATGAACCATCAGCGTTTACAGTTACGATTGGTAGCTTGTATTCGATAAATAGTTTAGGTGCTCTTTCTTTAATAGCTTTTACTACTTCTAAGGCGAATCTAACTCTATTTTCAAAGCATCCCCCATATTCATCAGTTCTATGATTTAAGATAGTTGAACATAATGAACCGATGATTCTATCACCGTGAACTTCAATAGCGTCGATCTCAGCATCTTGAGCTCTTCTAGCAGCTTCAGCGATATAGTTTTTGATTTCTGCTAGCTGATCAGCTGTACAATCAGTTACGAAATGAGTCATATCATTATGAAGCTTCTGTCTTGCTTGAGTACCTAAAGTCTGGCTTTCAGCCATCTTAGCAGCAAAAGTTTCATTATCTCCAACTTCTTGGGCTTTCTTAGCAGCCATAGCAGCCATTTGTGATTGCATGATTAATTTTCCTACAGCTACTACATCATATTCTGGATGGTACAGCTGTAAACCTACCTTACAGTCGTATTGATGTAAGCTATCAGCTAGTTTTTTGAATGAAGGGATTTGAGAGTCACTATCAATTCTTGGAGTTGGTGAAGCTGTTCTTACTGGCGCTACATCACCTAAGACAACATAGCCTACACCACCTTTAGCTAGTCTAGTGTAGAAACCTAAGCTTCTTTCGCCAATTGAACCATCTCTTTCTTCATAACCTGTTGTTAGAGGGGGGAACATAATACGATTCTTTAGTGTGAAATTACCTACTTTAATAGGCTGTAATAATACAGAATTCTTACTCATTATATTGTCTCCTTTTATTTTTCCTTATTATATTTTACCATATGGTTATTTTTAAAATATCGAATAATAGCTATGTTTTTTCACAAATTAAAAAGAATCACGACATATAATCGCAATTCTTTTTTA
>JAZRWC010000090.1:0-2601 GCA_045599505.1 Erysipelotrichaceae bacterium
CTAGGAAAGGACATAAAAAGAATGTTAGAAAATATTAATGACTACATAGCTTTATTATCAATTGTTGGTATTCTTTTGGTTGCCCTTGGAATTGGTGGATATTTTACCAATCTTAAGCAGATTGATAAGAATTTAAGAAAAGAAGTAAAGTACTATGACTACGATCCAAAGAAATAATTATTGTAGTGAAGTACTTAGGGTAGGAAATGTTGTAAATGTGTCAGCTATTTATCCAATTGATAGCTTTACTAATACTTTAGTAAAAGGTATCAAACAGCAGACTGATACAATTATGCAGAACCTATTAGATATTTTAGAAAAAGAAGATTTAGAAACACGACATGTTGGAAAAGCTACTATTTATTTAAAGAATATTAGCTATAAAGATGATGTGATAAGTGTCTACAAGAATTACTTTGAGCAGCCTTACCCAGCTTTAACGGTAGTGGAAGTTAGTGATTTGGAAGCTAGTTGTGATGTTTGTATGGATTTCCAGATTGTTGATACAGTGTTTTTAGAAAACATGAAAGGTGGAAGTTGCACTGGTTGTGCAGGTTGTAGTAAGAAGTAATGAGAAGTAGTAGTAAAAAGAGCTTGCTTGAATGTGTATTGTTGGCATTAGTAGCATCGCTGTTAGCCGCATTCAACTTGAAGTCATTCATTCATGCAGGTAACTTAGTCCCAGGTGGCTTTTCAGGGGCAGCAGTTTTAGCCACACGTATAGCTGATAAGTTCTTTAATAAGGAAATTAGCTATTCATTAGTTTATTTAGCTTTAAATGCGCCAGTAGTTATTCTAGTAGCTAAGACAGTCGGTAAAAGATTTACTTTAGTGTCATTAGTTGTAGTATTAGCTACAAGCTTTATCGTTGAATTCATCCCAGTAATTGAGATTACTGATGATTTGTTCTTAATCTGTATATTTGGTGGAGTAGTAGCTGGTTTCTCTAATTCTTTAGCTTTAAGAGCTGAAGGATGTGGAGGAGGATTAGACTTTGTAGCTGTATATCTAGCTAAGAGAAAACAGAAATCAATGTGGTTTGAGATGTTATTTATTAACGCTTGTTTAATCACTGTTTCTGGCTATTTATTTGGTTGGAAGTATGCCTTATATACAATCGTATTCCAGTTTGTGAATACGCAAGTAGTAAATTACTTTGATACAAGATATAAGAGAAGCTGTTTCTTTATCATAACTGATAATCCAGATTTGATTGTTCAAGAGGTATATAAACAGCTTAATCACTCTGTAACTATCTTAAAAGGTGTAGGAAGTTATTCTCATCAAGATAAGAGTGTCTTGTATACAGTAGTTGGTAATTATGAAAGAGAAGCTTTAGTAGGTATCGTTCAAAAAGCTGATCCTAAGGCATTTATCAATATTACCGATTCATATAAGGTGGTTGGAAACTTCTTCCAGAAGCCATATTATTAGAAAATTAAAAAGAGCTTAAAGCTCTTTTCTTACTTTTCAGGATGCTTTCTTAGATATGTTAAGAAGATCTGATTCATAACTCTATCTAAGGCGATTATTACCGTTAATATTGAGATGTTAGCTATTGAATATAGTGGTTCAACACTTCCTATTCCCACAAATTGTTTTGTCTGGTGAACTCCTAAGACTAATGCACCAACTAAAACGATGAAATATATGATGCCTTTTTTAATGATTACATCTTTATTTAAGGCGAATGTTATAGGTCTAAACAAATGATCCATATCCCAAGAGAAATAAGCCCAGAATACACTAAAACAACCATAGATGACTAATAAGATATAGACATCTAAATAAGCGTCATATAAAGAAGGAATCATTATTACTAGTGTTTTAAAATAGACAAAAGTGAAAACTAAATACAAAAGGATACTAGCTGTCATCTCTTGTTTGTGATAGATATGCGTATCCTTTTTTAGTAGTTTAGTAAATAGCAATCCTAATACTACTAAGACAAATCTATATAGTAAAAATTCAACACCAATGAAAAAAAGAATGGTATATAAATCATGCTTCATTTTCTTTACCTCGCTATTATTCTATCATGAAAAATAATCTAAACAAAATTATAGGAAATATGATAATAGCTCACTAGTTAATTAGTGGGTGATTATATTATGAAAAGAAAGATTTTATTTGGAGTACTTATAGTTTTAGCTAGTGTGACATGCTGGTTATTTTTGAAAAGTGATGATATTGTCTCGGATTCAATTGTACTAGTTAAAGCTAGTGAAGAAGTATTAGAAAACAGGTTATCTTATCCAGCGACAATACTAAGTACAGAAAGTGAGATTAAACTTCCTGATACGACAACTAATATCTTGGTAAAAGAAAATGATGTAATTGTTAAGGACAGTAAAATAGCTAACTATACTAAGTACAATGAAGAGACTTTAGAAAATGAAAATAAAGATTATTTAAGTGATCGTAATGGAATAGTTAAAGAAGTTATTGGAAATACCATAGTAGTAATAGATAGAAACTATTATGGTTGCCTACAATTGCCAATTGAGAAATATAGACTAGTTAATAATGAAATACCATGTACTATTACTAGCGATATAGTTACTAGTTCTGGAAAGGTAATATACAAATCAGAAATAGGAT
>JAZRWC010000091.1:0-6314 GCA_045599505.1 Erysipelotrichaceae bacterium
ATTAATTATTTGTTTAGCTTAACAACTTAGAAGTGACGAGGCTGAGTTGTTAAGGGTAAAAAACTAGTAATAACGTCAGTCAGATAAGAAAGGTGACTAAGGATAAACCAATGGCTTAAGAACTAGTTCTTGAAAAAGAACGCATATATTTAACTTAATTAATAATAAATACATATAAGTGAAATATAGAAAAGAGGTATATCTTATGAAGGAGATACTACTAATTATTTAGATCCTCTTCTAAAGGGCCAGAATCTTTAGAAGTAAAACGTTAATTTAATAATTCAAATTTAATATATATTACGTTAAGCGAAAGGAACTAAAAACTAAAAATACATTCAAATCCAGCAGATAGGCTAACCGAAAACAATTAGGTTTTAGCCAAAACAATTAGGGTCAACTTTAGGGTCAGCAATTTAAAAACAGACCCGAAAAGATGAAAATATAAGACCCGAAAAGTCGGAAAATAGAGAAGGTATCGCAGCCGCGATACCTTCTTTTCTAATGGCTGAACCTGAATCTCTAATAGTTATTTCTTGTTTTTCTTCTTGAAATATAACGAGAAAAACTCTAAAATAGTTCTAAATAGAACTAAAAGGAGAAGATTATGAAAAATGTTTGTGTAATTACTGGTGGCGGCTCTGGAATGGGATTAGCTGCAGCAAAATGTATGCCAAAGGAAAAAATTATTGTTATCTCAGGAAGAACTGAAGCAAAGCTTGAAAAGGCAGTTAATGAATTAAATGAATTAGGATACGAAGCTTATGGTAAGGCTTGTGATACTTCTAAAAGAGAAAGTGTTGTAGAATTAGTAAAGTTTGCTAGTGGATTAGGTGAAATTAAGAATGTGATTAACTCTGCAGGTCTATCTCCAGCGATGACAGATGGAGCTACACTTTTAAGAGTTAATGCTTTAGGAACTGTTTATGTAAACCAAGAGTTTTCTAAAGTTATGAATCCAGGAAGTGTTATTTTAGATATCTCAAGTAACTCATCTTATTCCACACCAGAATTCATGATTCCAAAAAAGGCGTTCCCTTTAGCAGAAACAGATGAAGAATTATTCATGACTAAAGTATGTAAGGCTGCAAAGTTTATTAAGGATCCATACAAGAATGCGGGTATGATTTATGCTATGAGCAAAAACTTTGTAAGATGGTATGCTAGAAGATGCGCTTTTGAATATGGTAAGAAAGGTATTCGTGTTTGCTCATTATCTCCAGGATTAATCGCAACCGATATGGGTAATAAGGAAGCTGAAAATGGTGCTGCTTTAATTCCTGCATCATGTGAAAAGAGAATGGGTAAGCCTGAGGAATTAGGATTTGCGATCGCAACCGTTGCAGATGAAAGAAATGGTTATTTGGCTGCTGTTGACGTATTAGTTGATGGTGGTTCAACTACAGGTGTTAAGGAATTTAAATTAGCTAAATTAATGTAATATGTATTATCTAGGTGTAATTAGTACGATTAGAGCTTACTTTGATGAAACAATAAAGCAAATCGCTAATAATTATTCTTTAAAAGAAATGGAGTATCATGTATTAGCCTATTTAGGTCAAAATAGTGATAAGAATACTGCTAGTGAAATAGTTAAATCATTAAAAGCCAGCAAATCTCATATTTCTATTACGGTTCAAGCTTTAACAGAAAAAGGGTTTATTGAACAATATCAAAAAGCCGACAATAATAAAACAATTCATCTTCAATTAACTGAAAAGGGTAAACAGATTTTTCAAGAATCATTATCTGGCTTTGAGGATTACCTTAAACAATCTTCAAAAGGATTTGATAAAGAAGAAATTGAATTGTTTAGAAGCTTAGTGAATAGACTGTACGTCAATAGCTTAGAAGGCTTAGATAAAAAGTAAGGCTAACCGAAAACAATTAGGTTCAACTTTAGGGTCAGCAATTTAAAAACAGACCCGAAAAGATGAAAATATAAGACCCGAAAAGTCGGAAAATAGAGAAGGTATCGCAGCTGCGATACCTTCTTTTCTAATGGCTGAACCTGAATCTCTAATAGTTATTTCTTGTTTTTCTTCTTGTGATAAATATGAATTTCATCCAGCCTTTTAGGCACAGCTAAAATAGGAGGATTTTTCTGGTCGCTCACAATACACGATTTCGTGTATAATCAAAGTTGGAGAAACCTCTGGAGTTTCTCTTGTAATCTTTGGGCTTCCTGTTGAAGCCTTCCATGGGACCATTGGACAATCTGGAATAATACGTGTCCTGGTCCTTTTTACTTTTTCTCTGACATACAACAGTAGTAAAAGAGGAGATGATGCTTTCTGTAAACCTCTCAAGAAAATCAGCAAATTCTCTGAACGTCTCAAACTCGCTAACCCTGTAGGTTTCAATAATAGAGTCAAGAGCCTGCCTTATATCCTCAGTACTGTCAAACTTAGATGAGTTGAATGTGATATAAAGCTCCTTTAAATCTCTAATCTCCTTAAGCCTTTCATCAACATCAAAAAACAGCTTCTCAACCTGATATGTATTAAGATTCATTCCAAGCTTCTTGTGATAGTAGCGCTTAAAAGAGTAGTCAATACTCTATTCATCCTTAAGAACCACCCATCTGTAATCTCTTAGTAGAATAATCTCGTTGGAATCCTTATGCTTTCATTATCCCTGTTGGTTAGTATATTCTTTTCCTCCAGCTGCTTCTTCTGCTTCTCCCTGTACTTCTTAAGCAGCTCATTGAGAAATACATTGATCTTACCATTGATGAATTTGACAACATGGAAACTGTCAAGAATTTGTTTGGCATAAGGAAAATACTTGGAGCATAGATCCTGATATGGACCATAGGCATCCGAAATAACACCCTTAACATTCAGCCTTTCCTCCTTAGGAATGTGAGAGAAGTAGTAGTCAAGAGTAACAGACCATCTGTTGTGGGCAATATCCACAATTTCACCAGTAGTAAAATCCATAATGACAAAGGCGTACAGCTCATTGTCTGATATATCCATGTATACTTCGTCAACTGAAATGTATTCTGGTAATGGAAGCCTTTTAAGGTCAACATATTGTGAGAACAGGTCGTGAACTTCGCTGTCTGATACATTGAACTGCTCAGCAACGGAAGCACACTCCTGTTAAGATCCTTCATGGCATCAAGGATAAGAAGAGGGGTTATGGAAGAATAGTGTTTGAACTTCTGAAGAAAGGGATAGGATATTCTTGCTAACATAAGAATGTACAAATAGATATATAATTTCACATTGGTAGCCTGTACATCTCCATCTTCTCTGATGAACCTTAAGGATAAGCTTGGTATTGTCCTGGTAGATAGGATGGTTGACAGTCCTTACCTTGATGCCTCTGGAATGCATAATACTTCCGCAGTCCGGGCAGAATATTAATGATGGAGGTCTGGAGATATGAACGGTTTTAACACCTTCATTTTCTTCAACTGAGTCAATAGTATAGGTTCCATCATCTGGAATATTTAAAAGAACAAATAACTGATTTTTATTCATTACTGATATATCATTTCTAATCAGGTTCAGCCACTATACTATTATAAAAGGAAGCATCAGCTGATGCTTCCTTTAGACCCGAATGTTGTCCCTATTTTTCTAGACCCTAAAAGATTTCGGATACCCAGCAGATAAAAATGCTGGATTTTTCTATGGGAAAGTCAGTCAAATTGACAGTAAATCTAGGTGATGATAAAATATCTAACTGAGTTAGGTAAATGAGTATGAAAGAATTATTGATAGCCCAGTTTGTTGAGGCAAGTGCAAAATTAAAAAATAAATTGTTTGTTAAACAATATAGTGAGATTAATAAGGGTGAATTGAACTTATTAATGATTTTGTACGCCCAAGGCAAGAAATCACCTAGTGAGCTTATGGAGCTAACTCATCATTCTAGTGCTCATGTAGCTAAAACTATCTGTCAATTGAAGCTTAAAGGTCAGGTTGATAGATTTGTGGATAAAGGGGATAAAAGAAAAGCTTATGTAACCTTAACTGAGGAAGGTAAAAATCGTGTTGAGGGTATTAAGCAGGAATTTGAAAATATGATGAATAAAGCCTTTGATTGTTTAGGTCAAGATGATAGCGAAGCGCTTATTAGAATTCTAAACAAACTAGCAAGTATGTAAGGAGGTGCAAGAAATGATTCAATTAAAAGATATAACTAAACAATATGTATCAGGAGATATCGTTGTTGATGCATTAAAGGGAATTAATATCTCATTTAGACAAAATGAATTTGTCGCAATTTTAGGACCTTCTGGTGGTGGTAAAACTACAACTTTAAATATCGTAGGTGGATTAGATAAGTATACTAGTGGTGACTTAATTATCGATGGTAAGTCAACAAAGCATTTTAACGATAGAGATTGGGATTACTATCGTAATCACTCTGTTGGATTTGTATTCCAATCATACAATCTTATCCCTCACCAAACAGTAATCGCTAATGTTGAATTGGCTTTGACTATTTCAGGATGTTCTAGAAAAGAGAAAAGAGAAAAAGCATACAAGGCTTTAGAAGCTGTAGGATTAGCAGATCAATGTTATAAGAAGCCTAATCAGTTATCAGGTGGACAGATGCAAAGAGTTGCGATAGCTCGAGCATTAGTTAATAACCCTGATATCGTTTTAGCTGATGAACCTACAGGCGCATTAGACTCTAAGACTTCTGTTCAAATCATGGATATTTTAAAAGAGGTAGCTAAGGATAGATTAGTAGTAATGGTTACTCATAATCCTGAACTAGCTGAAGCTTATGCAACTAGAATTGTTAGATTAGCAGATGGTCAGATTATCGATGATACTGATCCATATGTTGAAGAAACAGAAGTTGAAAGATTTAAGGCTGGTAAAACTAATATGGGATTACTGACAGCTTTAAGCTTATCATTAAATAACCTTATGACTAAAAAGGGTAGAACTATTTTAACTGCCTTTGCTGGTAGTATTGGTATTATTGGTATTGCCTTAATTTTAGCTTTATCACAAGGTGTAGATAATTATATTAATGATATACAGAAAGAATCACTTTCTTCTTACCCAATCACAATCCAACAGACCACAAATGATATGAGTGGAATGATTGGCGCAATGATGGGTGCTAGAGAAGAAAGAGAAGAGGACATGCATGAAGTATCTGTAGTACAGAATATGTTTGGTGGTGTAGGGAAGCAGGATTTAGGCTCATTTAAAGCATATTTAGAAGAAACTAAGGCTTATTCAACAGTTGAATATAACTATGGTGTAAATGTTAATATCTTCTCAACAGATGGTAAACAGTTAAATCCATCAACAATTCTTTCTAGTATGAGTAATATGTATGCTATGTTCGCTTCAAGTAGCAGCTTTAACTCATTTAGAGAAATTAACTCAGATATGGATATTTTCGCTGATAAGTGTGAGTTAATTAGTGGTAGATACCCAGAAAAGTATGATGAATGCGTACTAATGATTCAAAGAGAAGGCGTTATTTCCGATTGGTTTAGTTATTCAATCGGTTTACGTGATCCAAAAGAATTAGCTGGATTCATCCAAGATATGATGAATGGAAAAGAAGTAGAAGTTGAAGTATCTGAAGCAGATTACTCATATGATGATTTGCAGAATCTTGTATTCAAGGTTGTCTTACCAACAGACTTCTATAAATATGATGAAGAACTTAATGTCTGGACAGATATGCGTTCTGATGAAACGTTTATGAATGAACTATTAGAAACTTGTCTTGACTTAAAAGTTGTCGGCATCGTTCATAGCGATGGTGAAGAAGGCGTTGGATATTTGCCTAGTTTAACAGAAAAGGTAATTTTAGATGTTCAAAAATCTGAAATAGTTGCTCAACAGATGGCAAACAAGGAAATCGATGTGATTTCTGGTAAGGAATTTGGCTCTGATGAAAAGTTTGACTTCGCTAATATTATGCATATTGACACAAATGCCTTAAGCAGTGCCTTTGGTGTTAATATTTCAAATACCCAGGTAAATAGATTAATTGCCAAGTATTTAGATAAGGCTATTGAAGGATTTACTGCTAATAGAGACGAAGTTCAAAACGATATCAATCAGACAACAGCTAAGTTGATTAATGACTTTGTTGAATATCAAAGAAGCAATGAGGGTTCAGTAAGAGAATTCTTAAATGGTCATATTGATGATATTAACTATATCGCTGAAAAATATAATCTTCCTGTTGAAGGGGTGTATGAATTCTTCTATAGATTATTAACATTAGCGGAAAGCGATTATGATAACTTGTTAGGTCAGTTTGAAGGACCTATAGATTTATCAGATGAAACTATTAGATTATTTATCGCAGATGTATTA
>JAZRWC010000092.1:0-8691 GCA_045599505.1 Erysipelotrichaceae bacterium
GATTCTTTCTGTATATTTCTATTTGTTAAGAAAGGATGTTCAAAAGAAAGATTACTATTCAGTTAAATCAATATTCTATTTGTCAGTTTCACTAGCAGGATTAGCTATAGGGGTTATTTATACTGTATCTATACTGTTCTCACTAGTTATTTCTCATAAGTCAATCGCTCAATTTATCATCTTGATTACTAGAAATCTGATGCTAGTTATCAATGGTCTAACTATTCCAGTTATCGGATTATTTTCGATAGCTTTAGCTTTTAGTAATATCAAACTAATGAAAATGGAAGGAAGAGGATTTTCTAATACGCTAGGAATTCTTCTTGCTATTGTGATATTTGTTGGTACTGTTTTAAATATTTATCTATTCTTTGTTAATATTGATAAACAATATTCAACTCCATTATTTACAGTATTCTATTCTTGTTATAGCAGCCTATTTGTCTTTGGACAGGTATTGTTAGTTTCTATCTTAATTACTTGTTATCAAGCGACAAAGAAAGAAGTTTCTTACGATAAGGATTTCATTATGATTTTAGGTTGTGCATTTAGAAAAGATGGAACGTTATATCCTTTGTTAAGAGCAAGAGCTGATAAGGCAATCTCTTTCTGGAATGAACAATATAAGGCTACTGGTAAGAAAGCTATCTTTGTTCCTTCAGGAGGACAGGGAAGTGATGAACCAATGCCTGAATCCAAAGCTATTGAAAGATATCTTTTAGAACAAGGAGTTGATCAAGAATTAATTGTTACTGAAGAGAAATCTACTAGTACTTATGAGAATATGAAGTATTCTAAACAGATTATTAATTCAATCAAATCTAATCCTAAAGCAGCTTATACGACAACTAATTATCATGTATTTAGAAGTGGTTTGTTAGCTAGACAATTAGATTTTGAAGTAGAGGGTGTTGGTAGTAAAACTATCTGGTATTTCTGGCCAAACGCTGTTATTAGAGAAGCAATAGGAATATTAGCTAGATTTAGTCTTCCTCAAATATTAGTCCTTGTTATATTTGTAGTATTATCTGGTTTATTTGGTTATTTATATACGCTTGTATCTTAGTTTATAAAATTTATTTATCAGGAGGAACTCATGGAATTTGTTTACGCAACAAGAGATGATGTAGCAGTTATTTTAGAATTTATTAAAGAATTAGCTGAATATGAAAAGATGAGTAATGAAGTAGTAGCTGATGAAAAACTACTAGAACATTGGTTATTTGATCAAAAGAAAGCTGAAGTAATCTTTGTTTTAGAAGATGATAAGAAAGTTGGATTTGCTTTGTTCTTCCATAATTTTTCAACGTTCTTAGGTAGAGCAGGTATTTATCTAGAAGACTTATATGTAAAGCCCGAATATCGTGGTAAAGGATACGGCAAAGGATTAATTACTAAATTAGCACAGATAGCTGTTGAAAGAGGATGTGGCAGACTTGAGTGGTGGTGCCTTGATTGGAATAAACCAAGCATTGATTTCTATTTATCATTAGGAGCTAAACCGATGGATGAATGGACTACATTTAGAATCGATAAAGAAACATAACAAAAGTTAGGAAGTAAATAAACTAAATGAAGGGAGATTTATTATATGATTGATAACAACGCTTCAATTGAAATAGGTAAAGAGTTTATAAATGACTATTATAGCGATAAACCTGTATTAAGAAATAGCGATAAATCTGTAAAACGTATTGTACAGTTGCAGGATAAAAGATTAAAAAACAATAATATTTCCTTAATAAGAAAATATAGCGAAAGAGGGCATTTTTACCAAGGTAATGTAGCTAGAGTATTTTCTAGTGAGCATTATTATCACACTATGTCTTACTATACAATTCAATCTAGTATTGAAGTAAATACTACAAAATATAAAAATCTCTACAAGCATAAACAAAATGAAATCTTTTATACATATATAACTGATTCGAAAGATTATCAGGTTTCAAAAAATGACAGTTACTGCTGTCCAAATTGTGGAGCAGTTAGCACAATTGAACAATTAACAGATAAGTGTCCTTATTGTTCAACTCATTTTGATATTAAAGAATTATACCCAAAGGTATCATGTTTCTATGGTTTATTAGATTTTGGTGGAACAGAAAAGGAAATTAAAATGGATATTTTTAAGTATATTATTCCAACTTGCTCAATATGCTTATTAATGTTTATTATTGGTTTTAAATCTTTATTAGAACAAGGTGTATTCTTTTTAATCTTTGATTTTGTAGCTATGATGGCATTGAGTGCTATGTTTGGCTATATCATTTGGGCATTTTTAACTCTAGGAAGTTTATTTACTGCTGCCTTCGAATCAATTCCATTACTATTTGCCTTAAATAAGACAAAGAAGTTTACTGAAGATGTAAGGAAATATGATGATTCTTTCTCAATGGAATATTTCATCTTTAAGCTAGTAGCTTATGTAAAAGAATTGATCTTTAGCGATAATGATACAAGCTTACCATTCTATTTAGGTAAGGAGAATAAACTATATTCTAATGTTATTGATAGCATCTATCGAGGAGCAATCAACGTTAAGGATTATTCTATTAAAAACAATAAAGTAAAAGTTAAAGTAGTTGTATATATGAATAATCTTCACTATAAAAACTCAAAGGTATTCAACAAAAAAGATGATATAGAAATCTATGTTGAAAAAGATTTATCAAAGCCATTTGATTATGATTTTTCAATCAATGCGATTAACTGTAAAAGTTGTGGTGGAAGCTTTGATGGCTATACTAACAATAATTGTCCATATTGTGGAAATGAATATAACATCGCTGATTTTGATTGGGTAATTACTGATATACAAAAGAAGTAGCAACGTCATGTTGCTACTTTGTTCTTATTGTAGAGAATTGAGATGGGAATAATTCATCAATCTTTTCTTTATTTAGATTTTCTCCAATCACAATTAGTACGTCTTGTCCTGCATTGCTTTCTTTAATGCTTGTTTTATTACTAATGGAATTTATCTCAATCCAGCTATCATTCTCCTTAACAAATCCTTTAACTCTCTCGATATTTCCAAATTCTTTGTTCTCCCATAATTGGTTGATCTTATCTAGTAACTCTTTTTTAGATAGATTCAAGTTTATAAAGAATAGAGAAGAGAAGTTGTTATTTTCAATAGAGAAGTCTTTCTGATATCCATATTCCTTATATCCAGCATTGTTTAATTGTTGGAAGTCGGAATCATTTAAATCATCGATATCCTTGATGATATAGTCGTCGTCACTTAGCTTTCTAAGGCATTTAATGGCTTTTAATGAGTCATTTATATGAGCCTTAGTACTTGATAGTTTTTCATCATTATACTCACTAGTATGGCTTAAAATGACTCTACCGCTAATTGCGACTTGACTAGCTAATAAGAAGCTTTCGTCCTTGGATAAATCATCTTCTAAATTACTATTTACGATAGTGATAATGTTATTAATGCTATACATGCTAGATAATTTATCTTCATGCAAGCTATCAAAAAACTCATCCACATCATATATTCCAGAAGGTTCAACTATAACTCTACTATAGCCTAACATAGCTAACATTATTAACTTAGTTGTAAATCTTCTTTGATGGCAATCATAATCATTACCGCCAACAACCATTTCTAAACCGATGTTTTCTTTTCTAAGGTCGTCTAAAAGAAGCATATCTACATTGATTGCTCCATAGTCATTTTCTAATATACATACTTTCTCATTTTTACTGGCAAGATACCTTGCATATTTTCTAATAAAAGTAGTTTTACCAGAACCTAAAAATCCAGTTACTAAATCAACCTTAACCATCTGTTTACCTCTAGTAGAGATTATAACATAAAAAAGAGCATCTTAGCTTGAAGCTAAGACACTCTAGATTTTTAGAATATTACTTCTTGATTAATAATGATTCGCCAGTCATTTCTACAGGCTGTTCAAGGCCCATTACATCTAATAAAGTAGGGATGATATCGCATAAGCGTCCACCTTCCTTTAATGTGTAAGCTTCATCATAGTTAACTAAGATGAATGGAACAACATTTGTAGTATGAGCTGTATGAGGCTGACCTGTAGCTAAGTTGATCATCTGTTCAGCGTTACCATGGTCGGCACAAATGAACATTACGCCACCCATTTCCTTTACTGCTTCAACAGCACTACCTACACAGCTGTCAACAGTTTCAACTGCCTTAACTGCTGCTGGGATAACACCAGTATGACCAACCATATCTGGGTTAGCAAAGTTACAGATGATTACATCGTACTTATCGCTTCTGATTGCTTCATTTAACTTAACGCTTACTTCTGGTGCGCTCATTTCTGGCTGTAAGTCATAAGTAGCTACAGCAGGAGAGTTAACTAAGATTCTATCTTCACCTTCGCTAACTGCTTCTAAACCACCATTGAAGAAGAATGTTACGTGTGCATACTTTTCTGTTTCAGCAATTCTTAACTGCTTTAAGCCCTTAGCAGCTAATAATTCACCGAATGTATTTGTGATTTCAACCTTCTTGAAAGCAACATACTTGTTAGGAATCTTTTCATCGTAATCCTTGAAGCATACATATACTAATGGCATATAGCCGTTAGCTCTCTTTAAGAACTTAATGCTCTTTGGATTATCTGCAGTTCCATCAGCTGCTGCGATATCTTCATCCTTGAAACAGAATGCTCTTGAGATTTCTCTAGCTCTGTCAGGACGGAAGTTGAAGAAGATTACTGAATCGTTTGGCTTAACTACTGATAAAGGTTCACCAGCTTCATCAGTGATTACTGTAGGTAATACGAATTCATCTGTAACTCCATTGTCATAAGAATCCTGCATTGCCTTGATAGGGCAAGTAGCCTTAACACCAGTACCTAATACTAATGAATCGTAAGCTAACTGAATACGATCATAGTTGTTATCTCTATCCATTGCATAGTATCTACCAGATAATGAAGCAACCTTACCAACACCGATTTCTTCCATCTTAGCACATAATGCTTCTAAGTAGCCCTTACCACTTGCAGGTGGTGTGTCTCTACCATCGAAGAATGGATGTACATATACCTTTTCTAAGCCTTCTTTCTTGCACATTTCTAATAGAGCATATAAGTGAGTGATATGGCTATGAACGCCACCATCAGATAATAAGCCCCAAATGTGTAAGTCAGAATTGTTTTCCTTACAATTATTGATAGCACGTAATAATTCTTCGTTCTGGAAGAATACGCCATCTTCAATATACTTTGTGATTAATGTTAAATCCTGGTAGATAATACGACCAGCACCCATGTTCATATGACCAACTTCTGAGTTACCCATCTGACCATCAGGTAATCCAACAAATAAACCTGAAGCATTTCCTTCAACACAAGGGTAGTTAGCCATTAGAGAATCCATAACTGGAGTCTTAGCCATAGCCACTGCATTACCTTCAGTTTCCTTTGAAAGACCATATCCATCAAGAATCATTAATACGATTGGCTTTTTCATAAAATTTCCTCCTATAATTTGCATGTATATTTTAGCATGTTTAACATGCATTGTTACACTATTTGACAACAAATCTGTTTAGATTTTCATTGTAGATGTAACCAGTTTTTTCTAGCTTTGTTTTTATCTCTTCCACATCGATATCAAGTGAAGCAACTAGCTCATCTAGTGAAGGATAATTGTCTCTTAATTGAGTGTTTAAGTAGCTTAATAACATAAATGGATCATTTGGTAACATATGTATTTATCTCCTTTTTTACATTGTGATTGCCCCTGTAATAATAGATACAGTAAGCATGATAATTGTGATTAAAAAACAGAATGGTAGAGTGTGTTTCTGATGCTCACCAAATTCAATTCCAGCTAGTCCAATTAATAGGAATGTAGCTGGTGTTAATAGTGAAACTGGGAAACCTGTAGTCATTTGACCTAATACAGCACTTCTGGCAACATTTACTCCTGCAACCCCAAATACTTCAGCTGAGCTAGCTAATACTGGTAAGACTCCATAATAGAATGAGTCTGGATCAAATAGTAATGATGCAGGCATTGAAATAACACCAGTGAT
This sequence comes from Erysipelotrichaceae bacterium, assembly GCA_045599505.1. Lineage (GTDB taxonomy): Bacteria > Bacillota_I > Bacilli_A > Erysipelotrichales > Erysipelotrichaceae > UBA1783. Next base: position 6,038 of record JAZRWC010000092.1, read on the forward strand.
AACAGGGAAGTATCTTCCTAATGAAGAAGGAATAATTGATGTTAGTGTATATGACATTGCACTAATCATTCCTGTTTCCTTCATAATACCTGTAAAGCATCCTGCCGCAAATAATACGCTAGACATCATTAATGCACTTTTTGCATGAGCATCAATTCTTTCTTTTTGTAATTTTGGATCAGGATAGTTAATAACGATAGCTACCACAAAGGCAAGCATAAAGATAACTGCTGGAGCAAAGCCGCTTTTTAATAAAGCGAATATAGCTACAACTATTATTGTTATATTAACACCAAATAGTTGTGGTCTTTCTAGTGCTGACTTTTCTGCACTAGTTTCTTCTTTGTACTCTGTAAATGAATCAACTGAACTATTTTTAATATTCTTCTTTTCTATAGAACCTAATAATATTGCGATACAGATTACTGATAATAGTCCAACAATTACAGGTATTAGTAATGGAGAAAATAGATCCATAACAGATATTTGCATAGCTGTTGCAGCTCTAATAGTAGGACCTCCCCAAGGCATGATGTTCATCGTACCAGCACTAATTGCCACAATAGTAGCTAATGTCGTTCTTTTCATTCCTATAGCATCATATAAAGGTACTAAAGCAGGAACGCAAACTAAAAATGTTACTGCTCCTGAACCATCTAAATGAACAATCATAGCTAATATAGCTGTACCTATAGCTATTTTAATTGGATCATTACCAACTATATCGATTACTTTTTTGATTATTGGTTTAAATGTACCGGCATCAGTAAGTATTCCAAAAAATAATATGGAGAATATAAACATTACTCCAGTAGCAGCTACTGAACCAATGCCGCTTGCTCCTGTTATATATTTGCTTAAGTTAGATATATTAGCTAGTACATTAATTTCTCCTTGAGGATTAGTGATGAAAAAAGAAGTGATGATACCAGTTATAAATGGTACTGAGATTAAGGCAACAGTTGGTGAAGCCTTCTTACTCATAATCAAAGCTAACATCACAATAACAGTAATAAATCCTAATATAGCTAACATATAAATACCTCAAAATATCTATTAAAAATTATATTACCATTATCGTCGTTTTAAAATATTAATTATCTTTGTAAAGATGAAATAACAAATGATAGTGTGGTATAATTTGTTAGCGATTGGAGGATACTATGAGAGTAATTTCAGGAATAGCTAAAGGAAAAAGTTTAATTGCCCCAGAAGGTATGCATACTAGACCGATAACTGATAGAATCAAGGAATCTTTATTTGATTCGTGGCAGTTTTCTATTCCAGGATGTGACTTTTTAGATTTGTTCTCTGGTAGTGGATCTATGGGTATTGAAGCTTTAAGTAGAGAAGCTAATAAGGTAGTAATGGTAGATAATGATAACCAGGCAATTAGAGTTATTAAAACTAACATTACTAATTGTCATTTAAATAAGCTTAATTATAAGGTCTTAAAAGATGATGTCTTTAATGTTATTAAAGATATGGGGAATAGAAACGAAACATTTGATATTATCTATGCTGATCCACCTTTTACAGTAGATTCTATTTTCCATCCATTGATGGAAGCTTTAGGTAATGGATTACTATTAAAAGAAGATGGAATTATCGCAATAAGAACATTAAGCGAAAAGAAAATGAATGATAGTTATGACAAACTAGAGAAGTTCAAAGAGAAGAAATATGGCTTATCTACTATGCATTTCTATCGTATTAAGAGCGAAAATAGCTAAGAATACTTTGTATTACAACTAAAATGAGGATTATTTAATGAAATATATAGGGTTAGATTTAGGAAGTGTGACTTGTGGTGTTTCAAAAAGCGAAACAGGCTTTATAGCTCAACCAGTTAGAACTATTCGTTTTAAGCCAGATGATTATGACGAGGCTATGGATAAGATTGAAGAGATGCTTAAGATTGAAAAGCCTGATATCATCGTTTTAGGCTATCCATTGTTAGAGAATGGTGATGCTGGTCCAAGAGCACAATTATCAGAAAGATTTGGTGAAATACTAGAAGAAGAAACTGGTATTCCTGTTAAGTTACAGGATGAAAGAAATACAACTAAGGATTCAGAGGAGTTCTTAATTATGGCTGATGTTTCTAGAAAAAAGAGAAAAAAGATTATCGATCAGCAAGCAGCAGTTAGAATTCTTCAATACTATTTGGATGCTCATAAAGAGCCATTTAAGATTTTTTAAAAGAGGAATATATTTATGTCAATTGTTAGAGCTAGCGAGAAGTATGCAGATCAGATTTTAGATTTATTAGTACAGGTTAATAATGTTCATTCCGATAATCGTCCTGATTTATTCTTAAGAGATATGACTAAATATACAAAAGATGAATTATTAGAATTATTAAAAGATGATTTATCTCCTGTGTTTGTTTCAGTTGATGAAGATGACAATGTTTTAGGATATGCTTTCTGTGTATTCCAATCTCATGAAAAAGATAACAACTGGCCAAATATCACAACTCTATATATCGATGATATTTGTGTTGATGAAAAAGCTAGAGGTAAGAAAGTAGCTACTGGTTTATTTGAATATGTAAAGCAGTTTGCTAAGGATTCTGGTTGTTACAATATCACTTTAAATGTATGGGATAAAAATGAACCTGCTATCGCTTTCTACAATAAAGTAGGATTCCA
>JAZRWC010000093.1:0-12344 GCA_045599505.1 Erysipelotrichaceae bacterium
ATAACTCCATCAACGCCTACACAAGCGCTAGTTCTTAAAATGGCTCCTAAATTGTGAGGATCCTCTAAACCATCTAAGGCCACTAGTAATGGCTGTTTACCACTTGGAATAGATTTAATAATTTCTTCAATACTGTAGGTAGGATAATCTTTGATCTTAGCTATATATCCTTGGTGATTTCCATCAACTAGCTTATCTAATTCCTTACGATCTGCGTATTGAATTTTAACTCCATTTTTCTTAGCAAGATATTCAACATCATCGTTGTTTCTGCCTTTTTGGATATATAGAAGTTCGATTTCCTTTTGGTTCTTTAACAAACTATATACAACGTTCTTCCCATATGAATATGATGCCATACTATTCTCCTTCTAGGGTTTTCACTATTTCCCAGGTTTGTTCCATTCTGTCTGTTTGTCCAGCCAAATACCAATATCCCCATAATGCCTCAAACCCAGTTGATGCTTTATAAGTTAATATATCAGTATTTTTTGGTGCTTGATGAGTTTTAGTATTTCTACCTCTTTTATAAATTTCAACTTCTTGATCAGTTAAGAAATTGTTCTCTAAAAGGTATTTGATATACTTTGCTTGTCCTTTGGCGCTGCAGTATTTAGCTGCATCTTTCTGCATATCATTTACTTTAACCCTTCTATCAATGATCCATCTTTTAACATGTAGGTTATATTGAGCATCCCCAATAAACGCTAAAGCTAAAGATGAGTACTCGTTAGTTATCATAATTTCTCCTTTAGAAATCAAAACGGAAATTAAATTTCCGTTTTTTATAAGATATTTCTGCTCTGTAATACAGCTCTGTATTCGTCAGCCTTAGCGAAATCCTTTTCTGCCTTAGCTGCATTCCATAAGCTATAAACGTTCTTATCATCTTCAGATAAGACTACTTTTTCAATCTTTAAGCCTAGGATGTCAATCATCTTTCTTAAAGCGTTATATTCATTAGCTAACTTTTCGAAATCAATTTCTCTAACTCTTAAAGCTTGATTTAATAACTTGATTTCATCAAAGATAACTGTATATGCCTTTTGAGTATTTAAGTCATCACTCATAGCGTCTAAGAACTTATCATACATTTCCTTATTGAATGAATCTGATAAAGTAACATCAGCTAAGCCAACCTTAACTTCTGCCTGCTTTAATACTGTTTCAACCTTTGTTAATTCAGTTCTTGCAGTCTTGAATGCTTCTTCTGTATACATTAATGCATCACGATATTTTGCACTTAATAATAACCATCTAACAAAGTTTGCGCCATGTTCAGCGATGATATCCTTAGCCCATTGAGTATTTCCTAAAGACTTACTCATCTTGCCACCTTCAGTTTCTAACATACCGTTATGTAACCAGAAGTTAGCTAAATGGTGGTTATTAACACATTCTGATTGTGCGATTTCATTTTCGTGATGAGGGAACTTTAAGTCTCTTCCACCACCATGAATATCGATCATACCATTACCGAATTCCTTACCGATCATAACAACACATTCTGTATGCCAGCCAGGTCTTCCCTTGCCCCATGGTGAATCCCATTGAATACCTTCATCAGTCTTCTTCCATAATGCGAAATCGAATGGATTTCTCTTTGCGTTTTGAACATCTTCGCTAACTCTATTTGAGCTTCCAGCTAAAGTGTCCTCTGGTCTTTGATGAGATAATTCACCATATTTGTCATCAGAATCTACTGAGAAATAAACGTCTCCATCTAAAATATAAGCGTTGCCGTTATCAACTAACTTACCGATAAATTCGATGATGTCATCCATAGTTTCAGTTACTCTTGGAGTAGCATCTAATGGAACAACATTTAATGACTTTCTTACTTCGTTATAAGCGTCGATATATCTTTCAGCGATAACAGTTTCCTTAACGCCTTCATTTTTAGCAGCCTTGATAATCTTATCATCTACATCTGTAAAGTTACTAACAAACTTTACATTATATCCTAAAGCCTCTAATGTTCTTCTTAATGTATCAAATACAACGATTGGTCTAGCATTACCAATATGAGCATGGTTATATACTGTCGGACCACAGACATACATACTTACCTCATTACCATTTAATGGCTTGAATTCTTCTGTCTGTAAAGTATATGAATTGTACAATTTCATACTTTAAATCCTCCTTCTTATCTATCCTAAATTATATAACAATATCCATTCAATACACAAATGAAAAAATGGGATAACTCTTTCCATAACTAGAGAAATATCCACAGCTATATATGTTATAATTGATGTATAGATTTTTAAGAGGTAATACATATGAATATATTAGTATTTGGATCACTTAATGTGGATCACGACTATCATTTAGATCATATCGCAAAAGAAAAGGAGACAATATTCGCTAATGAATATAAAGTAGTTGCTGGTGGTAAAGGACTAAACGCATCTATCGCTTTAGCTAGAAGTGGCAAGCATATCTATTTGGCAGGTAATATCGGTAATGACGGCAAAATTTTAGAAGATGTCTTAACTAAAAACAACGTTGATATTTCTTTATTAAACCATGTTGATGAGCCTAATGGTCATGCCATTATCCAGATTGATAAAAAGGGTGAAAACTCAATATTCATCTATGGTGGTTCAAACCAGACTATTTCAACTGAATATATCGATTCAATCATCAATAAATTTGAAAAGGGCGACTTATTAGTTTTACAAAACGAAATAAACAATCAAACTTACCTAATCAATAAGGCAAATGAAAAGGGACTAATTATTATGCTTAACCCTTCTCCATTTAACGAGATGATTTTCCAATATCCATTAGAAAAGGTTAATTACTTCTTTATCAATGAAGTAGAAGGATATCATTTCACTAATGAAACAGAACCAACAAAGATTCTTCAAAAGTTAAAGGTTATGTATCCTGAAACTAAAGTAATCTTAACAGTTGGATCAAATGGAGCTTATTATTCAGATAAGGATTCAACATTATTCCAGAGTGCCTTCAAAGTAAAAGCTATCGATACAGTTGGCGCTGGTGATACATTTATGGGTTACTTCACTTATGGATTATCTGAAGGCTTAATGCCAGAACAATGTTTACTATTAGCTACAAAGGCTAGCTCAATTACTGTAACAAGAAAGGGAGCAGCTGATTCAATTCCAACATTAGATGAAGTTGAAAAAGTAGGCTAAAAAACTATTTATTTCATTATTGGTAAATATAATTTATAATTAAGCAGGTAGAGGTTATTTTATGTTAATTACATTATTTATAGTAGCGGTATTCTTCGTTATCCTATTCAAGTCATACCAAGAATATCAAAAAATGGTAAACACAATTGAGGAAACTAGGAAAGTCTATAAAGATTTAGAAGAGAAAAAGCTTCCAGTTAGAGCTTTAGCTTTAACAGGCATTTTAGGAGTAGCAGCTATTATAGCTGGTATAGTATTAATTATGAAACCTGATCTAGTAGGTCAAAAGGAGCATACATTATATGTAACATTCTTATTATGTCTTGGTGTATACTTCCTTACAATGACTTATATGTCAACTAAGATTGATACTTTATACTATAACGAAACAGGTTTCATCTATAGAGATAGATTTATCAAGTACAGATTAGTAAAAGGTATCGATTTAAAGAATTACATCAAACCAAGAGTTGATGTTACATTATTCGATGGAACAAAGTTTACTTTAAGCAGAGAATATGCTGAAGTAGTAAACGAAAATAGAAAAATGGGAAGGAAAGAGAAGTAACCTTTTATGAGCGAACTAAATACTAACGAAGTTGTTGAAGAAGTAGTTGAAGTCCAAGAAGAACAAGACCCTTACACTATAAAGTTAAAAGAGTTTCAATATGATAAGCCATTTACTTTTTCATTAAAGCTTGTCCCATATGCTAAATCAGCATTCTTTATTATAGTAGCTATTCTATTTGCGATTGGTGTTAAAGGTTTAGGAGGCATTGCCTTAGGTTTAGCGATTGCCACTCCTGGGCTAATCAATATCATAGCTGTCAAAAACAAAAGACTAATAGAGTTAAATGATGAAATTATCGTTGTTTACGATTTAACTGATCCAGAATATATTCAAAGATTTACTTGGGATGATATAGTTACATATGGATTTGAAGAAGGCCCACATGGAACAATGTTTATAATCAGACTAAAAGATGAATATAGCGCTGTAGTTATATCAGGCAGTGGAAAACTTATGGATCAGTTCCAAAAACGTATCCCTGATAAAGAACAGCTTCAGTTATTTAAAATAACAAGAGCTCAACAAAAGAAAATGTTATCATTTAACCTTTTCAAGAAAAAGAAGAAATAGTACTAAGTTGGATTTAATAATCCAACTTTTCTTTTGTCACAAAATGATTTATCGATAATTCATAGTTAAACTAAATGAATAATTCAAAAATGCTATAATATTATTAACAACGAAAGAAGGAAAAAATATGATTAAAGTTTCTCAAACAAAATCAAGAATTTCTGCAATCGGTAGATTCTTTCCAGCTGTAATGCCTAATGGCAATTGGGCTGAAGGATTAGCTGATGAGCAATATGCCAGCAATTTAGTAATCGATATTGATGGTACTAAGTTAATCTGGGTTACATTAGATTGTATCGGTACTGGTGAAGCATATTCATTAGAATTAAGAACTAGATTATCTAATGCATACAATGTACCAGTAGAAAACATCAATATTGGTTATACTCATTCTCATTGTGCTCCAGGACTAGGAAGAATGGGTGGCACTATGAAAAGTGGCGATACAGGACATAAAGAATACGTTTTAGATAAAGTTGTAGATGGTGTTGGCCAAGCTTTCAAACAAGGTTTATGCGAAGTAGAAGCATACGCTAGAAGCTATGATGCATCAGACTACTATTCAAATCGTAACGGCAAGGAAAAGATTGGCGATACTGAAATCAAGCTTGTAGAATTCAGAGACAACAAAAATACAGTTAAAGGCGTATTATTAGCTTTTGCATGTCACTCTACAGTAGTAAATTTCCAGAACACTAGAATGATCACTTCGGATTTAGCTGGTGCTTTATCTAGAGGTGTTGAAGAAAGATGTGGTGTATATCCATTAGTAATGTTAGGTGCTGCAGGTGATATGAGTAATAGATGCTGTAGACAAGGTAATGATTTCGCTGAACTAAAGCGAGTATCTGAAGGTATCTTAGCTAGAATGGATATGAAAGTTGAAGAGACAAAGTTAAACTTATCAAACTTAACTGTTACTCCTTACCAATTTAAAGAAACATATGTAACAACAAGAGAAGAAAGACAAGCTCAGATAGCTAATATTAAGCATAGAATTGAGACTGCTCCAACTGATGACTTAAGACGTGTATTCAATAGTGCATTATCTCATGCAGTATTAGAACCAGATGGTGGTGAGTTCACTATGGATTTAAAGGGTGTAGTTGTTTCAATGGGAGATATCAAGGTAGCAACAATGCCTGCTGAGCTATTCAACAGATTTGGTTTAGAAATCAAAAAGGCAATGAACGTTACTTGTCCAATCTTCTGGGGTTATTCAAACTATAGCGTTGGCTACTTATACTACAAGGAAGAAGCTGGATTATCATTTGAATCAGCAGCTACTAATATTCCAGTTGGAGTGCCTGAAGCCATTACTGAATTTGTTTGTCAAAAAGTTCAATAACAACAAAAACACGGTATAGATCAATTACGATCTATACCGTTTTACTTTTACTTCTGATTGATTGGCTTAACTGTCTTAGAAACAACGTACTGGAATGGGTCTAATGCACTTACGAAATGAATTGGTAAGTCCTTAGTACCGATTGCATCAGGTAACCAGTTAACCATGTATTCCATACCTGGTTCTTCCATATTGAAGTGACCGATAGTAATGATACATCTAGCTCTACCTAACTGAGCACTGTCTCTAACATATTCACTTAATGTGAAGTCAGTTAATTCTGCTGAGAATAAGCAGTCAATTTCATTTTCTTCAGTATCAGCTAAAGCTGCGTTATCAGCTGGACCGATGATATGAGGAGCGCCCTTACACTTCTTAACGATAGTTTCAGGATCACCGATAATTCTTACACCATTTAAGCCCATCTTTTCGATTACTTCTTCAGCGATATCTAAAGCTTTTCTTCCTTCTGGGAATTCGAATGTTGTGAACCCATTAGCTGAGTTTTCACCACCTGGTAAATATTCTTCCCAACCAAGCTTCTTGCATAAACCATAGAAGATACCATCTACGTATGGTCCATTAATTGGAACACCTGAATGGATATAATCATGATCACGCCATACACAGATATTGTTTTCTGTGATTAACTTACTCTTAGCTAAGAATACCTTATTCTTGCTTAACCAATCAGTGTGGTCACCATGGTTCCAGAATAAAGCTTCATGAGGAACAATTAGGTTACAGCCAAGTCTAGCTGCTTCTCTAATTACATCGCTAGTAGCCCAGATACAAGTAACGATACCTGTACATTCCTGATCAGGGTTACCATATAAAATCTTATCTCTTGTTGTAGCAGGATCAATTGGCTTTCCATCTGGTCCCTTACCCCAAGAATAAGCTTTAATCTTTTCAATTACTTCAGAAATTAACATTTTAATACTCCTAAGCTAATTAAATAGCTGCATCAATATTTTCAACATCAAATCCAAATCCCTTTAATGCCTTTGGAATAGCCTGGTTCCAGAAATAGAAATCATGCTTGCCATGCCAGAATTCAGCATTGATTAATGGGATATTTGGACAATTTTCCTTAACAAAGTCAACTGTCTTAACAACTCCAGGATAGCCGCCATCTTCTGTTCCACAATAGAACTGCATTTCAGGCTTTGGTCCTTCAGAGTCATTAACCTTCTTTAATAAGTGTAATAAGTTGTTATCGCTGTTTTCAAATTCTTCTTCAGGTCCAAAGATTCTTTCAGCAGTAGCCTTCTTCATAGGTCCTCTATTTGAATAGAAATTACCTGAGCCCATTGCTCCAGCTGATAATACACATGCATGTCCATATACTTCAGGATGTCCTAAAGCTAAACGCATAGTTCCATATCCCCCCATAGATTCGCCCATGATGTATGTATCTTCTCTCTTTTCAGATACTGGAAAGTAGTTAGCTAACTTAACTGGTAATTCCTTAGCAATCCAATCATTAAGCTGCATACCTTCTGTATGGTTTGTATAGAAACCATTGTAACAAGATACAGTACAAACGATTAAAGGTAAGTCTCTTACTAGTAAAGGTAAATTTGATAATCTAGCCCAAGTGCTATTATCTTCCTTATAACCATGTAAGATATATAAAACTGGATACTTCTTGTCTTCTCTAACTGTATTATGTCTGTTTTCAGGAAGCATTACATCAACCTTAACATCCATCTCTAATACTGTAGATCTTAATGTTAATTCAGCAAAAGCCATTTTATTACCTCAAAAAATTATTCGTCGTCTTCGTCAGCGTTCTGTCCGAAGCTGTAATCATTCATGTAAACAACGCCTTCCTTTCCTTCGTATGCTAAGTTTGCGAATGTTTCTGGATCAGCATCTTCTGGTAAAGTTGTCATCTGTAATAACATTGGTAAATTGAATCCTGAGTAAACGTATGTATTAGGTCTGCCTAAATGAGGAAGTACTAACTGGTTAACGCTACCGAATACGATATCAGAGAATACTAATACCTGATCATCACCTGCATCTTCGAAGAACTTTTCTACTGCTGCTGGTACATCTGCAACATAATCAGGATCATCTTCGCTTAAGTAAGCACAGATAGTTGTGATGTTATCAGTGTCACCACTAAAAATTGATAATGTGCTTAATGCGCCTAATGCTAATTTTCCATGACTGATAAATAAAACTTTTCTCATAATTCTTGATCTCCTTCTTGTTTATTTATTCCTTCTTAATCGCGAATCATTATTCACGATAAATACCTTATATAAAACCATATAAATACCTATGAAACACTATTGTGAACAAAACGATTATTTATACATTTGAAATAAACGTGACTCACAAGGCTTTAAATTGTCTTATAAGCCGTTAATCACTTCTCTATTTCTTTCTCTTTTTCTTTTCAGCTAGTTTCTTGTTTTCAGCTATAACGATATCAGCCTTACTTCTACCTGGTAGAGCCTTCTTGAATAGCTTGTTAGCTTGAGAAGTCTGGAAACTTTCTGTCTGGAAAGATCTTTCATCAATTAGTCTAACTTCTACAACGTTATCGTTTTTAGCGTTTACTGAATAGTACTTAATCATATTCTTTGGAACGAAAACACCTTGAGATAAATCAGTAGTTTTCAAAAATAGAATTCCATTTGAATATGCGTGTAAAACATCATGTTCCTTAACGCTATAATAGTTAACTGCAGCCATAGCTACACAGAATAAGCCGAATACGATTCCAAATAAATTATGTAGCACGACAATTAAAGCTACACCAACAGCTCCAACAACATAGATTGAGCTATTAGCCTTATAGCCTAATTTGCCAATTAATTCGCCCTTATTACTAATCTCATCAATTGGTCTATATTCAAATTCTACAAGTTCTTTATTTTCCATCTTCAGACTTTTCCTTCTTTTCAAATAGTTGCTTATCAACAAGAGCGATTAATTCGTTTAACTTGTTGATATCATTATCTAATGCTCTATTAGGAATAATAACATTAGCACCACCCTCAAATAGCATAACAAATACAGTTGGGAATACAGCATAATCAATTAACTTTACTCTCTGCTTATTTACTGCAGTATATTCTTCAGTAACATCGACAGTAAGCTTTTCAATTTTCATTCTTGCTGGAGCCATATAATGCTCTGTAATCTTTTTAACATATATAGGATAGATATAAAGCTCTACACCTAATAACCAGATAACAGCTAAAGCTACTAGTGTTAATGTCCACTTTAACTCAGGTCTAGTAAAGATTAATACGATCACAATACTTGTAGGTATTAATAATCTTAATCTCCAATGATGCTTTACAACATCTGGGTCATTCTTTAATGCAGAAGCAAAATATTCTTTTAAATCTTCGTCATTTAATTTATAAATTAGTCTCATTGAGATAACATCCTTTCTAATTTAGGTTCGTAAAAAATGTTGATGTTATTTATATTGTTGAATAAAAATTCTAATTAGTAAAAAGAATTGACCAGGGATACTGGTCAATTCTAGTTTTTACTTAAAATTGTATAAGATAATTAAGCTAATAAACCAACGCCGCCTAATACTAAGCCGACAGCGATACAAACTAATACCATCTTACCAGTAGTCATACCCTTATTTAAGCCCATCCAAATTAAGATAGTTGCAACAACGTTTGCGAAATGAGGGATAACCATATTTAATAAGCTATTTAAGTCCTGAGAAACTTCACCAACAGTCATCTGAACGCCAACCTTAACGTTAACAGTTGTAGCGATTAAAGCACCAACTACTGCTAAACCTAAGATACCAGCTGCAGCTGTCATGTTAGCCATTGAAGTAGACTTAGAAGTGATGAATTCAACACCCTTTTCATAAGAGATGTAGAAACCGAACCAGAATAACATCCAAATACCAACGTTGAATGCTTCTGCGATAACCCAACCCATGATAGAGCCATCTAATGCCATGTAAGCAGCGATAGCACCTAAGATTGTAGGTAAGATAACCCAAATAATAGAGTCACCTAAACCAGCTAAAGGACCCATTAAAGCTGTACGTAAGTCTACAGCTGTTTCTGTACAATCAGGTTCCTTAGATTCTTCGATAGCTAAACAAGCACCTAAGATGATGTTACCCATCCAAGGGTGAGTGTTATAGAATCTGAAATGCTGTCTGTACTTAGCCTTTAATACTTCTGCATCATTGTCATAGATCTTAGCCATTGCTGGATGGATAGCCCATACCCAACCACCTGACTGCATTGTTTCATAGTTGAATGGAGACTGACGTGCCCATACGTAACGAACTAATACATTAGTTAAATCCTGCTTTGTTAAAACTTTATTACTCATCATAATCACCTGAAGCTAAATCTTCTGCTGAAGGCTGACCAGAATTACCGATCATCTTAACTAATTCAGCATCCCTTTCTAATCTTAAGAATTCGTTGAATGCGAATACAACAACGATTAATGCGATTGGTAACATACCTAAATTTAAGTAAGAAGCTAATGCGAAACCTAATACAGCATAAACACCATACTTATTAACTGGCATGTACTTTAATAAAGTAGCGAAACCTACTGCTGGTAATAAACCACCAACAACGTTCATACCACGGTTGAACCATTCTGGTAAGCTAGCGATTAAGTTATTAACGAAATCAGCACCGATTGTCATAACTAATAATACTGGAGCCATTGTCATGAAAGCCTTAACAGCTAATCCTGAGAATACCCAGAAGCCCATCTTATCGAATTCGCCTCTTTCAGCTGCATCCATTTCTCTGTGGATGAAGAATGAACCAGACATCTTACCTAAAACGTCTAATTCTGTACCTAAAGCAGCAGCTGGAACACCGATTGTTAAAGCAGCAGTTAAACCATCACCTGTAGTGATAGCGAAGATAGTACCGATGATTGTACCTAAAGCATAGTTAGGAACTGATGAACCACCAAATCCACCTACACCTAAGCTCATTAATGTCATCTGAGCACCTACAGTTAAGCCCATCTGTGTATTACCCATTAAAGTACCAACGATGAAGCCTAATAATACGTTAGCAGCGTAAGCGAAGATCTGAACACCAGCGCCAACGAAGCCAAATGCGAAATAGAATGTACAAACTAAAATTACATTCATTGGAGTAATCATAAAGCTCGTTCTCCTTTCTTTCTAAGATTATGATTAGTCAAGATTTGCGTCTTTTAAGGTATCATTTGTTCTGAACTGACAAGTGATTCTGATTCCAGCTGCTTTCATTTCTCTAAGCATAGCCATTTCTTCATCAGAAGCACGTACAGTCTTATCTAAAACTGTAGTCTTGCCAACGTTCTGAGTTACGTTACCTAAGTTAACTCTAGCAAATGAGACGCCACCTTTGAAAAGGTCATAAACATCCTTGATGTAACGTCCAACAACAAATACTCTCTGTTCTGTGTAGTTACCATTCTGGATATTCGCAATAGCCTTTTCAGGAGGAAGGATAGATAAACTAACACCCTTTGGAGTTCCTAATTTTAAAGCATCACGAGTCATCTGGCTTTCAGAAGCTCTCTTGTTAACTACCATTGCTCTAGTAGCCTTTGCTTCAGGAATCCACATTGTTGCAACGATACCATGTACCATACGGTCATCAACTCTTACGTCAAGAATGCCGTTTGCCTGTTTATATTCGTCCATGATTCTGCCTCCTTTCTATTTATTAATTTACAGTGCTTTCATATCAATTGCAAGCGCTTTCTGTACATTTCACAAAAAATATCACATATTTTCCCATAATTTGGCACCTCGTGAGTTATTTTTTAACGATAAATTATTAATTCATTATTTCTAATAATTTATCAGTACAGAAACTCTTGATTTGTTATTTATAATTGTATACTTTAGCACCCTAAACCTTTGCTTTTCTATTATAACACGTCATGACCAATCGTAAAAGAATACTTTTTTACTAAATTCAAAATTATTAAATTAAATCTAGTCTTGCTATACCATCGTATTTATATCATTAATTTAGGCCAATCGGCTTAGTTACAGCTTATAATCTTTGTTTCTTTTGCAAGTAATACAAATTATACTTATTAATAGAACCACTTCTATATCGCTTTAAATCGTCTCACAAGGCAACTAATGTGACTATTTAAAAAGCGTTTAATCGAGAAATAATTCAGTCATAAACGCTAATATATGCTTTATTTATCTTTTTACGTATTGTAACAATAACTCTGTTAATGCTTCCATACGATTTAAATCAACTTTATAGTCTCTTGCTGTTCTAACATTTTCACTTGAGATAACTCCATTATTTTCATCACCTGAGCAAATAACCATCATCTTAGGGAAATAAGCTAGTACAGTATTAGCTATCTTTTCATCAATAATTCTTGATTCGAAAGAAACCTTCTTATTTCCTTCAAACCAACCTGCATCACCAGCCATATTTTTGCCAGCTACTGCATACATATTCTTACCAGAAGAGATACTATCTAATACGACAATCTTTTTGTTTTCAGCTTCATCTCCAAGCCAATCTCTCAATTGCTTGTAGCCGATATAAGTGTCAGCGCTAAAATCAGTTAGTACATAAGCCACCTTTGGATTATTCTTTGTTTTTAAAGCCAAAGTGTAGATCATAATATTTGCTGCACTGTTTTTGTTGTAGTTTACTCCATTTGGAATACCAGATAATAAGATGAAGGC
>JAZRWC010000094.1:0-8194 GCA_045599505.1 Erysipelotrichaceae bacterium
TTATCTAACATTTCAAAATAACTAGTGCTAGTAGAGATATCAGCTCTATAGTTTTTGCCAGCGTACTTTCCAGCTCTTTCCACAATATATTGAATATCATCATCAGTCAATTCATCCATATATAAGTAAACATCTTTACCATATCTTGAGAAGCCTAATGAACAAAATGGAACATGAGGAACTATATCATAAGGATTTAAGATATTAAAAATAGTATCGTAATTATTCCTTTCTACTATCTTTGATCCTTCACAATTAGCTGTAGCATATAAGTATGCAACTACTTCTGCATCGATATTCTTTTTCTGTAAGCCTTCAATCAAATATGCTGAAGCTACATTGGCAATTGATGCTCCTCTAGAGTGTCCTGTAAATAATACTACTGTATCATCATTTATAACTTCATCATTAGCTAATAATGCATCAACTAACTCTCTAGCAGCTGAAGTGAATGATTTATGGCCACTAGTTGAATAATCATTATTAATTCCCATTAATAAGTCATCTAATAAATCAAAGTTCAACGAGCCAGTAATAGAAATAACTATTAGATTTTTTTGATTACCTTCTTCATCAAAGATTGTTTTACCTGCGATTAAGTATGGTGAGCCATAACTTTCCCCATCAATAACATTGGCAAACTTATCGATGAACTTAGAACGATATTTATATGATGAGCTGCTTACCCAATCAAATCCTAGATTTCCAAAACAATCCTCAATTGAAATATCAGTTTTCTTATTGATAATATCGTTTTCTAAATATGACATCTTTGATAGTAAAACAGCATTAAAAGCCAAATCGTCATTGTATACAGATAGATCATCAAAGAACCATCTATCATCGATAGTAACGACTAAATCTTCTCCCCAATTTAATTCACTTGAATGAACTAATTCATCGCTACTAGAGCGATTTAATAAAAACTCAGTAGGCTTGACTGTTCTTTCCTTTTTAGAACTATTAACGATATTTGATACAGCTGATAAATTAGCTATTACTGATAAAGGTAACATCAAAACAGTAAATAATATCAATATTGCCCATAGTAAATTGAACTTTTCTCTCTTATCATCAAATATTAAGAATTTACATAACAAGAAGAATAAAACATTACCAACAGTAATTGATGAGAATACCGCTAATACAAATGAAGTATTATGTACTGATAAGTAGCTAAGTAATAATTCCCATAGTAATGTTGTTAGGATACGACAAACCATATATTCAAAAAATCTTAGAATATCTGTATTAAGTTTTCTAAATATAAAATTACGACACAAAACATATCCTAGTCCCATCTCAATCACAAAGCTTAATAATCCTAATGATAGAGCTAAAGCTCCTGCAGT
The DNA here is from genome assembly GCA_045599505.1 of Erysipelotrichaceae bacterium. GTDB lineage: Bacteria > Bacillota_I > Bacilli_A > Erysipelotrichales > Erysipelotrichaceae > UBA1783. Next base: position 1,353 of record JAZRWC010000094.1, read on the forward strand.
AGATATTATTGTTCTTAAAAGAATATAGCTGGAAATACCAATAACAGAAGACAAAAAGACTCCAATTACGAAGCTTTCAAATTCATATTCATAAATGTTGTCTTTAATCTTTTCCCACAATTCTTTTTTCATGGATATATTATAGAAAAAGCTGAACAGATTTTTCAAATCCATTCAGCTTTAAACATTTAAATCTTGTTATATTGGCAAGAAACATTATTTTCTTTTAATACAAGATAAAGCTCTCTAGTTAATTCCATAGTAAGCTCTTCCTTATCCTGCTCTGCACAACTACCGATAACTGTTAATGTGATAAAGTCCTTACCTAATTCAGTTACACCATAATAGCTTGGTTCGTTCAATAAACCAGGTAGCTTTCTATCAATATCATCGCAACAATCTCTTAAGATATCTTCAACCTTAGCTAAATCTTCCTTATAGCTAATATTTAAGTTAACCTTAATAACACTAGCTCTCTTTGTCATATTCAAGATTGACTTGATTGATGAGTTGTTGAAAATCATTGTGTTTCCAACATTATTTTCAATCTTAGTTGTTCTTAAACCGATATCGATTACTGTACCTCTGAAATTATCAACTGTAACGATATCACCAACTCTGAATGATCCTTCAAAGACGATGAATATACCAGCTAAAATATCTGAGATTAAGCTCTGTGAGCCTAAACCAATAACGATAGACATAATAGAAGCACTAGTTACTAATGAAGCAGTTGATACACCTAATAAAGATAACCCATAGAAGATTGAGAATAATACAGAACCATACTTAAGTACTGATAATACTAATCTACCGATTGTCTCAATTCTATTTCCTAAATTAGTAATTATTGCTGAAATAATCCAAGATATTACACTAGCTGCTGCATAAACAATTATCAACATTCCCGCAAATGAAACATAAGCGAAATAGTTAAATGAATGTTCCCAATCACCATGAATAATATAGTACATTAGTGAATCAGCACCAAATACCTTTTCTGGAAATAATAAGCCCGCTAATGAAGCAATTACAACCATCGCAAGAATAAACTTAAATGCTCTTTCTAGCTTTTGATATGGAAGCATGTTGACCCATTTTTGAGAAGAACTGCTAAATCTAGAAGTAGTAGTTCTAGCGTACTTTTCTCTTCCATCCTTCATAGTAACCTTAACCATACCACTATCTTCACTAGATAAGATTCTTCTTTCCGCAATTAATACGAAATCTTGTTCTTCAGTATCACTTGTAAATACACAAGAGACAAACATAAACAAGAAGAAACAAGCAGATATAGCTAATATGATTAATGAGATAGGAACTCTTCCTGTAAATAAATCAGTTGTAGGAATAGCTGTAGCTACCCAATAACCATTTCTATAGAAGAAATTTTGGAAGAACTCTTCACCATTGATAGTTGATAATCCCTTATGAATTCCTGAGAAGCTGTTCTTTGATAAGCCTAACTGCTCAGCAGTTTTTCCAACGCTTGAAGCTCTTGGAGACCATAAGCATACGTGTTCTTCACTATTATCAAATAATACTAAGAAACCATTACTATCAACGTTAATATTGCTTAATAATGTTTCAGGCTTAGTAGAATCCATGATAGCCTCAATTGTCTTATCACTGATAGAGCCCTGAACTACACCAATATGAGAAATAACTCTATAATCTACTCCATCAATGTTAATAGAACCATCTTCAACATATCTAAAGTAATCATCTTCACTAGCGTAATTGCCGTTTTCTCTTCCATCGCCATAGAATGTATAGTAATAGAAAGATACACCAACATATTGTTTATATTCACCAGAATCATCTAACTGAGGCTTCTGGATCAATTCAGAAATCTCACCTGAAATTAACTTAGTAAACTCGTATGATTGACTATCTGGATCAGAAGATAATACGAAATACCATAAATCTGAATTAGTAGCGATAGTGTGACCATGATCATCATAGATATATAAGCTATCAAAACCATTTTGCTTAGCTAATTGTTCTAATGGCTGAGATTTACTGATTGAAGTCAATACAGAACCATCAGCTTTATAAACCACATCATAATCAGCATCGATATACTTATGAAGCGAATTAACATTCTGTCCATATCCATTATCAGAGTTGAAAACTAATGAAGGCTGTTCTTCAATCATGTAGCTTAAAATCTTAATCTTACTTAAATACTGACTTTGATAGTGCTCCATTAATAATTGAGAGCTGCTCTCACTATTTTCAAAGATTTTTTCTGTCTGCTTAACAGCCCCATTAGATTCTGTTAAGCCTTTAGAAAGTTCTACCATAGTTTGAGTGTTATAACTTACCACAAAGATTACCACTAAAGAAAGGATAATAATTGGTGCTAAATTAGTAGCTACACCAGCCTTGAAATAAATCTGGTCTTCAATATATTTGAATACTTTAATATTCTTAAATGATTTCTTTACTTCTGGATCAAATAGATTGCTCTTTCTAGCCTGCTTAGTTGTCATGACATTTTCATCATAGTAAACTAACTGATCAGGATCAGTCTGTAAAGTGAATGCGTAGAATAGACAGATAGCTGTAGTTAATATAAATACAATACTAATAATCGCATTTGTAGTCGGATTTGAAGCATATACTTCACTAGTTGTACAAGCAGCTACAACGATAGTAAAATCACCATATAATGTTGAACTATGTCTTTGAGATAAAACGTTATATTCAACGTTTTCAATTGTCTGAATTCCAGAGTATTCATCAGCGAATAACTCATCAGATACACCATGTTCTTTAGCGTTAGCACCAGTTAATTCAACTTCGCCATTATCAAAGTATTTGAATTTACCTGTATCTGAATCTAAGGCAAAGACAAACCCAGTTTCACCAATTACCGCATTAGATAAGATAGGTCCTAACTTTCTTAATGCAGCATATTGTTCATCTAATTCTGAGCATTCTAAACCATATACTAAATAATAATGGTCATTTAATGCGCGGCAATAGAAATAACCTTGCTCATTAGTATCCTTGATATTACCGATAACATAGCTAACATCATCGCTATTTTTCTCAGACTTTAAAAATTCAAAATCACTAGCAGTAAAGATATTCTCTTCTAGCAAGTTCATATTTTCATACTCAGAAAATGGAGTAAGTATTACATTACCTTGGCCATCGATCACAAATAAGTATCCCTTATCTTCAATCGCTTTACTAAGTACACCCATTACCTCACAACGTTTTTCGCTGTTGGCGCTATATAGCAAATGATATCTACCAGTTTTAAATAATGTCACAAAGTCATCTACGATGGCTTGGTTATCTTTATGATATCTTTCAATTAATAAGTTTACCTTTTCGGTATTTTCATCCATCGTTCTAACAATTGTGTCCATCGCATTTTGAGAAGCCTTGATATACTTTAACTCTGAGTATCTTCTCTGCATATATGATGTAAACAACAATATTAAAGCTAATCCAATAATCATCACTGATGAATTGAATATTCTTTTATTTATTAATTGTTTTCTTCTAATTTTTTCGCTATCTTTCATGTTCATTATGTTCCTAACATTCTTATCAATATTTTATTACATCAATTCAAAATTTACTAGCGATAACACGATAAAGAAAAAGAGTGCTTGTTAGCACTCATTTATCTATTTACCTTCAATCTGATCAGTAAGCTTAATGATTTCATCAACGATTGAATCAAGATATTCGATAGTTGATAATAATGGTTCGCTAGTTGTAATATCAATATCTGCTAAAGCAGCTAAGCCAACTGGATCTTTAGTAGAACCTGCCATTAAAACATCCTTCCACTTATCAATTGCGCTCTGTCCATACTTTTCAATATTTAACATTGCCTTAGTAGCTACTGTTAAACCTGCAGAATATGCATATGGATATAAGCCCATGTAGTAATGAGGCTGTCTCATCCAAGTTAATTCAGCACCTTCATTAATTTCTACAGCATCTCCCCAGAATGTTTCTAAGACATTGCGCTTGATTTCACTCAACTTGCTGGCATTAACACTTCCTCCAGCATCAACAATTCTATACACTTCTCTTTGATAAGCAGCTTCTAATAGATGAGTAACGAAGTTATGATAGTATGTTTGAGAAATCACACTAGATAATACCCATCTCTTAAATCTAGGGTCATCACTAGTCTTTAATAAGTAATGAGCCATAATCAATTCATTCATTGTTGAAGGAGCTTCACCAAAATATGTTGAAGTATGAGTGTCAAATAATGAGTTCTTACTGCTTGATAATAAGAAGTGTCCTGTATGACCTAACTCATGAGCTAATGTGAATACATCTGACATTCTAGCGTTGTAGCTTAATAATACATAGCAGTTTTTACCATATACTGCAGCGCAGAAACCACCAGTGCTCTTGCCTTCATTTTGAGCAAAGTCAATCCAACGGTTATCAAATGCCTTTTCAACCATCTTAACGTACTCTTCTCCTAAGCTAGATAAGCCATCCATACAATACTTCTTAGCTTCAGGGATTGTTACTGAAGGAACATATTCAGGGTCTAAAGAAATCTTTAAATCAGCAAAAGTCATCTTATCAAGTTTATTAGTTCTCTGCTTTAATTTAGCGAATTTTCTCATTACAGGAGCAAACTTTTCCATGATAACGTCAATCTGACGATCATACATTTCTCTAGTAACCTTCTGGTCAAATAATAAATAATCAAATACGCTCTCAAATCCTCTTAATGTAGCTAAAGCTTTATCAATCTGAACTTGTCCATTGTAAGCAGTAGCGGTAGTATTTTCATATTCCTTAATCTTCTTTGAGAAAGCATCAAAAGCAGCTCTTCTTAAATCAGTATTAACTTCATAATTATAGTTATCTTCAAATAATGTATAGCTTAAAGAATAGTCTTTACCATTAACACTGAAATCAGGGAATCTGATATCACCTAACTTGGAATTTAAATATACCTGGTAAGGAACATTTGTTGCTGACTTTAAAGTGATTAAAGCTTCTTCCATTTCATCTGATAAATGATGAGGTTTATCACGCTTAATATCTTCTAAAAAGCCCTTATAAGCAGTTGTATTAGCGATTGCTTCATCGATTACTGCTTCATCCTGCTTGATAATTTCGCTAGTTAAGAAGCTTAATTCCTTAGCGCATTTATTTAAAACATTTAATACTTTATTGTTTCTTTCGTCATTGTAGGCATTAGTGAAATCTTCATTAACTGCTAATTCGTTATATGTAGATAATCCCATTTCCTTGATAGCGTATTGATGATACAAATCTAATACTTCTAAAATTGAATTTGAATTATTAAGAGTGCCTTTATATTCAACTATCTTCTTTGATAATTCAACAGCAGCATCTAAATCATCAAACATATCCTTTTCAGTAGGATAGATCAATGATAAATCCCATGTTAAATTAACATCTACTTCACTTCTTTTTAAATTTGCCATATTTATTACCTCATTTTCCTTATCTTAATCAAAATATGTTAGAACAAATTCCATTACAGCTTTCATACCGATTGGTAATGTACTCTTTAGTACATACTCTTCTCTAGTATGAGAACCCTTACCTAAATATCCACCAAAGCAGATAGATGGAATTCCCAATGATAATGGAATATTACAATCTGTACTTCCAGAACGCAATTCAATTTCTTTACCTGCATACTTCTTTAATATTTCAGCTGCCTTATTAATTAATGCGTCATGATCCTCTTTATTGATATCTCCATCACTTGGTCTGACACCTAACACTTTCACTTCTACCACTATACCCATCTTTTTATAAGCAGCAATAGTAGCGCCAAATAGTTCCATCATTTCTTTTAAATCTTCAGAGTTATCGCTTCTAAATTCAAATAAGAACTTACATTCTTGAGCAATAGTATTTACTGAAGTACCACCAGAAATAACCCCAACATTATAAGTGCTCTTTCCTCTAGTAGGAACTTTATAATCGTATAAAGTAGAAATCAAGCTACTAGCATAAGCAATCGCATTTCTATTACCAAAGGCTCCATAAGAATGACCACCTTCAGTTTTAACAGTAATTTCATATCTAGTAGAACCAACAGCTTTATTAACGATGCTTTCATAAGATCCATCAAAAGAGATTAACTCCTTAATTCTTCCTTCATATCTCTTACAAACAGCTTTAGTACCATCAAGATTTCCTAAACCTTCTTCACAACTATTAGCCACAAATACTAAAGGAGTATTGCTAGAAAGGCCATTAGAATAGATGTATTTCATAATTAATAATAGTTCAGCTAAATTACTTGTATCATCACCAACTCCTGGAGCGGCTAGCTTATCGCCATCTTCTACACAAACAAATCCAACTTTATCTGGAAAGACTGTATCAGTATGAGCCATTAAGATAGAAACCACAGAATCGCTAGTAACATTCATTTCAGAAATAACATTATAAGCATCATCGATAAAAGAATCTATTCCATTATCCTTAAGCCATTTTTGAACAAATTCAGCTTTCTGTTTTTCTTCGTGTGAAAAAGAAGGAATTAAGCATAACTCTTTAATAAGGTTAATTAATTCATCTTTATTATCATCGACATATTGTAGTGCATTAGTTAAATCAATCATATAAAATTACCTCTTTGAAATATTATAATCATTTCAAAATGACTAGTAAAACAAAATACAAAAAAAGGAGAATAAATCTCCAACAAAATCTAATATACAAAAACCCAAAAGAAAAACCGGCAACTTGCTATCTTCACAGGGGCATGCCCAACTATTTTCGCCGTTGAAGTGCTTAACTTCTGTGTTCGGGATGGGAACAGGTGTGTCCACTTCGCTATCGTCACCGGATCTTCTTAT
>JAZRWC010000095.1:0-13358 GCA_045599505.1 Erysipelotrichaceae bacterium
AGAGCCACAATTTCGCTATCCCTTCTTCTCTCCTAGATGTCACCATCTAAAACTTGGGAGTCGCTATCTAGTTCACCGGCAACAGGTGCCTATTGGGACTTTCACCCTAGATGTATGACATGCCCGTCATACTAAGAAAAGAGCTATCTTACAACTGTAGGATAGCTCTTAGCTTTTAGATAACTAATAATTAGTCGTTAGTTTCAACTAAAGCCTTGCAAGCAGCTTCAACCTGTTCTCTAGTGAAAGGTCCACCATGACCAGAATAGAATGTTGTAGCGTTAGTAGCTAATAACTTCTTGAATGATTCAATTAAAGCTTCTCTATCAGGGCAAATAACTGCACCAGTACACTGACCAGTTCCGAATGGATCTAAGATAGTATCGCCAACGAATGCTGAACCATCATCAAATACGAATGATACAGAATCAGTAGTATGACCTGGAGTGAATAATACTGTACAAGGGAATCCACATTCATCTAATCTCATACCATCAGTAGCAACAACATCAATCTTAACTTCTTCTGGTACATCTAATGGAGCTGGACCAGCTACATTGTCAATAAAGCTCTGACCCTGTTGGTTTCTAGCAACGTATGCAGGGAATACACCAGTGCTTAAGAATGTCTGAGCTTCTGGATGAGCTAATAATGGAGCACCTGTAACAACCTTAGCATGATGAACACCAGCTGCATGGTCGAAATGTCCATGAGTTAAGCCAACTAATGAAATAGTATTAGGCATAACACCACTCATAACAAGAGTGCAAGCCCAACCTGGCTGATTTAAATAACAACCAGTGTCAATTAACATTGACTTTTCACCGCAAGTAACTACATAAGAGTTTGATACTGGACCTAGTCCGATAGTCTTAATTTCCATATTTTTTCTCCTTTTTTTATTATTACTATTTACGCATTATGGAATTGCGTTCACTACAAAATTAATTATATTTATTTCTTCTAATAAAGAAAGAATAACGCTTTAATCGTTACATTAATAGACAAATGTCTCGATTAATAGACAATTCCCATACAAGCTAGTGCAACAATTACTACTGTAGCTAATACTGGAATGATAACTGTAACAACGAATATTTCCTTATAGCTTGATGAATGAGTTTCATTACATACATTTAATGTAGCTAAGATACCACCACAATGAGGTAATGAATCTAATCCACAAGAAGCAACAGATAAGATTCTATGTAATGCGTTAAGATTAATAGAAGAGTTCAACCAGCTAGATACTAAAGCTTCTGAACTTAAGGCAATCTTCATACCACCTGAAGCACTACCAGTAACACCTGCTAATAAGCATACTGAGATAGCACCACTGATGTATGCAGGACCTGGAATAGATAACGCCAACTTAGTTAACTCAGCAAATCCAGCAGTAATCTTAATTACTGAACCAAATCCTACGATCATTGAGAAGTTTAGTAATGGCATAATCCAATCGACAGCACCCTTCTTTAAAGTAGCCATTGTCTTTTCTCCATCTTTTCTTACTAATCCTAAAACAACTAAATATACTACTGCTAAAAACATTGCGGTAGAAACTGCTGAATAAGCACCATGAGCAGCAAAGTTATAACCAAATAAACCAAATGATTCGAATACTCTATAAGATACCATTAAAATAACTAATGGTAAGAATGACTGTAAAGCACTTGGACATTTGCTTGGATCAATTACTTCATAGCTTCCTGGTTTTACAGTAGAATCATCGAAAACTTCACCATTTTTAACTGACTTATCAACAACATTCTGCAAATAGATTAGTCCTAAGCCAAACATTATAGCTGCAGCGATTAAACCTAATACTGGAGAAGCAGTTGATGTAGTTCCTAATACTTCTGTAGGAATAATATTATTTAACTGTGGTGTACCTGGTAAAGCTGTTAATGCGAAAGTACACATACCTAAAGAGATAATAGCTGGTAAAAATCTCTTAGAGATATTAGTTTCCTTTAATAAAGAAATACCAATTGGTGCAACAGTGAAGCAAACTACCATAGCAGTTACACCACCATATACTAATAAGCCAGTAGTTAATGAGATAATCATTACTACTCTCTTTTTACCGAAAATTTTGATAAATGTGTTTGCGATTGTATTAGCACAACCTGTAGCGCTCATTAATTCGCCATAAACTGTAGCTAAGAAGAACACAAACATGTAAGCAGCAAAGGTATTACCAGTACCATTAGCTAATGAATTTAAAACTGTCCAAGGTTCAACACCATTTAATAAACCAGCAACTAAAGAAGCGCCAATTACCGCTAAAGCAGTTGGTGTTTTCTTGAAAACAAGTAGAATCAATGTTACTAAACCAAGTAACAAACCAACTATTCCAAACATTTTTTATTCATCCCCTTATTTAACTAATTTCATTATAAAACGCTTCAATTTCTTGTCAACAATTTTCGTAATTATTATTTTTTTACGAAATTTGGTGATATACTATAAGTGAGGTGATCGTTATGGCACAATATAAAAAAGGCATAGTAACTAACGAATCAATCCTACTAGCCGCTAAGGAAAGCTTTAGAATTGAGGGCTACAAGTCAACAACTATCGCATCTATATGCAGAAAATGCGATATTAAACTTGGTACTTTTACTTATTATTTCAATAAGAAGGAGGACTTATTGCAGACAATCTACACTTCTTATATGGAAAACTGTAGAGGCTATATAAAAAGCCTAAACCTTAATCTTAAACCAGTAGAAAATCATATATTAGTAGTAGCCTTATACTATTACAACATCTATACAAACGATACAACATTTAATTTCCATAAAGAAATACTTGGTATTACATCAATGAATAGTATCTTCCCTAACCCGAAAGCTATGATTGAAGACTTCGCTGTTGAGGGTTTAGTATTAGAAAGTGATGCATTATATGATGTTTTCGTTAAAGCGGATAATGCGGTAAGACGTGAATTTAATTTAATGTTCTTTAATAAGTTGAATTCTATTCCTGATGGAAAAACTCTTCTACTAAACATTTATAGCGTTGCTGGACAGCTATTTAGAATTGACCAAGAAAGAATACAGAAAGCTGTAGAATTCGCCTACAACTTTGTTAAAACTAATCCTATAAAGGATATAACCTTGATATAGAAAAAATCCTACTAACTTAATTTGTTAGTAGGATTTATTTTAAACAATTTTCTTCATCCACTTTTTAGTGATGATTCTATATGTTCCAATTAATGACTTAACAATCCAGTCAGCCTTCAATGACAATACTACAATAAAGGCATTTAGATTTAATACTAATCCTGTTAGATATCCTAAAGGAACTGAGATAATCCATAAGAATACAGCATCGATACAGAAACAGAACTTAGTATCTCCACCACCTCTTAATACACCCTTAGTAATAACTGATTGCATTGATTGGAATACAATCATAATTGCGATTGCATCTAACATTAATAATGCAGTATCTTTAGTTTCTTGAACAACGTCATAGAAATTAACGATGATTGGTCCGATAACTACGATTATTAATCCTGATACTAAACCTAAAACAACCGCAATTGATAACATTGTGATAGCTTCGGCATAAGCTTGATCCTTTTTACCTTCACCTAATCTATTACCTGTAATAGTAGCTGATGCCTGACCTATACCGCTAGTAAATACTGTTGAGAATCTTTGTACTAATGAGATGATGGCATAAGCAGCTGTAAATGTCTTTCCCATATGACCAACTATGATAGCTACTGCACTGTTACCGAAAGCTAATAAAGCATCTGAAGCCATTACTGGAATTGAATACTTGAAGTATAGCTTTGTGATTTCTCCTGTCGCCTTAAAGATTTCAGGAATTCTAAATTCAACTGTCTTATCAATAAAGAAGAAATATCCACCAATAATTAACGCTTCAATTACTCTAGCTAATACTGTACCTAAAGCTGCACCAGCAATCTGCATTTCTGGGAAGCCAAACTTACCGAAGATGAATACCCAGTTGAAGAAGATATTAACGAAGAATGAAGTGATAGAAGCATATAATGGAATTTTTACTAATCTTACTGATCTTAAAATCTGAGTAAGTGTTAATGAGATACCCATTAAGATAAATGTTGGAAAACTCCATCTGAAGTAGATAATACCTTTTTCAATAACTTCTGGAACATCAGTATAAATAGTCATAATTAATCCAGGAGCTAAAATAACTGCAACAGTAAAGCAAGTAGAGATAGCTAGCATAAACTTCAACATTACGCTTACTGCCTTCTTTAATGAAGGTACATCACCTTTACCCCAATATTGAGCAGTTAATACAGCACATCCACATCCCATACCCATGCATAAGATCTGGAAAATATTGATAAAGTCATTAGCTAATGTACTAGCTGATAATTGAGTTTCCCCAAACTTACCTAACATAATTGTGTCCATCATGTTTACTCCAATAGTAATACATGATTGAGCGATGATAGGTAAGGAAATTACTAATAATCTTTTGTAGAATTCTTTGTCCTTAACAAATAATTTACTAAACATAAATCCCCCTTTAACCAATAAAAAGGAAGTTGTAGCTTCCAATTTGTATTATATTTTTTAACCTAACTTCTTTAATAAGTATTCTTCAAACTTTGGAGTCCACCAAAGCTTGTAACCAGCCATTGCTGGATGAATTGGATCTGTCATATATAGATCGTAATCATCTTTACTTACAGCTAACATTTCTTTGTCATACCATAAGTCGATAACATCAATATCCCACTTCTTAGCTAATTCAAATAGTCTTTCAACCATCTTCTTATAGTTTTCAGAATCATAATATGTTCCTGTATAGAAGGCAACTGGACAATTCCAAATTTTCTTTGCGTAAGCAATGATATATTCCATTGCCCCTGTAATAGTTAAGGAGTCAAAGCTTTCCATATCAAATCCTTCAGCTATTTCACCTAATGGCTTATTTGTTGTAGCGTCATTAGTAGATAATTGACAAATAAATAGATCAGCCTTTGTGCTTGTATCAATCCATTTCATTCTTGTTACATAGCTTTCACCCATAACAGCTTTCTGATCTACTAATGTAGTACCACTTACAGCTTCCTTGATATAGTTATATCCATATTTAGCGGCGCTATACTCAATAAATGAGTTAGCTAATGAACCTGCTCCATAAGTGACAGATGAACCTAAATAGATAACTGTCTTATCCTTTAATGGACTATTTTCTGCAGGTGTAATTGTGCTAGGATGAAACTCCATCTTGTTTCCAGGATGAAGTTGCATCTTTAATTTTCTATTCTCATTTTTGAACTCAGTACCCTTTTTATATAAACTAACTAATGGTTCAACTAAGCTATTTTTAGTAGTTACTACTTCATCATCACAATCCTTAGCTAATAAACTTAACTGTTCTACTAATCCGTCAACTACATGAGCATGACCGCTAGTAACCATGCTAACTAATTCATCAAAAAGTTCATTAAATCTCTTTGTGTCTGTCATATTAGTATCTCCTAATTCTTTTTTGAAAAAGCGTAATCTAAGAAATAATCAGCTAATGGTAACCATAATTCGAAATTTGGATATTTGATTTCATCATCTACGATATACTTTCCAGCCCAACCGTGAGGTGTACCACAGAATGTGTGAACTTCTACATCAACCCCATGTTTAACTAAATCAGGATATGCCCAATGTAAGTTCTTCATTGCGGTATCATTCTTTCCAACCGCAAAAAATGTTGGAGGATAGTTCACGTGTTCCCAATCAAATTCCAATCCATCAAATCTTGGTCCATATATACATAAGAATGCATTTGGTCCTGCAAAGATACCATCATACTCTTCCTTATATTCTGGGAAGTAATCAGCAATCTTCTGACCTAACGAATAGTATTGGATACAATATTCAGAAGTAATACCACCATTTGAGAAGCCTGCAATAGCGATTCTATTAACGTCTAAGCCATATTTATCAGCATTAACTCTAATTATCTGCATAGCCTTTGCACAATCTGTAGCGACTTCTAACCCATTCCAAGGATTGTGATTTGGTCTATTTAAAAGTAAGAAACAATGATAACCATATTCGTTTAATTGTTTACATACACCATAGCCTTCAGCTGTCACACATTCTCCATGATCTCCACCAGCTACAACTAATACTGCTCCCTTTACTTGTTTATCTGTTAAAACTTCATACATATAAGGCTTAAAATCTGGAGCATGGTTATACTTATAATTTTCATAATCTGTATATTCAGTTACAGTAGGTACAAAATCATTGTATAAATATATTCTTTCAGGAGCATCATCTAGCTTTTTTATAGAATCTCTTAATTCTCTAAATTCTTCTATCAAAGCTGACTTATCTGCATCGTTACCATGTCTAATTCTTTCTGATAAATGATATAGTCTTTTTACTTCCTCTAAATCATAACATAAACAATCTTCCCAAATAGGAACTGCCTTTCTTCTGTCTGGTCCAAATACTTTTCCAACTTCAGCAGCTTTATTCGTTACTTCAGCAAAAATTTCATCGATCTTACTCATACAAATACTCTTCCTTTTTTCTCATCTACTATTTTATCTCATTAGCATAGTTGTATAAATATATTTTTATCAACATAATAATGAAAAAAGACAGCTTACGCTATCTTACTTTCCTTTTGTCTTCTTTTCTGCCTTTTCAAGATACTTCTTTTCGTTTTCCTTGTCGCCTTTATTACCATACATCTTGGCAATCATATAATACAATGGAACAGGCATTGAATCACCAAACTGCTTTTCAGTTTCTAATAAAGTATCTAAATACTTGTAGCCTTTTTTAATTTGAATATCATAGAACATTTCTGACTGTTCATATTCTTTTTCGCTAGCTACCTGTTTTAAAGCATCTAGATATTTAGTTGCTCTTTTTTCATCATTGATCGTGATGTAGTAGTTTAATACTTGATTATAGAATTCTAATGACTGCTTTTTAGTCATATTCATAGATTCCATCTTTTTGCATTGTTCATCAATTAAATTTACCTTCTTCTGGTAAATAGCTGCTGATAGCTTGATGAATTCTAGGTTGTAAGGTGAAATATACTTAACTTCATTTTTGTCCTCTACAAGCTTGTAGAATGTCTTATAATCCAAACTCTGTAAAGGTTTGATTAATTTTTCTGATTGCTTCTTTCTTTTTGTTTCAAAGTAAACGTTAGGCAATATTAATAAAGCTAATACTGCACCAATCATTACATAATAATACCATTGCATATAAATACACCTCTACTATCTATTAGTTGCTACATACTTGATTAAAGAATAATCGAAGTCTTCATTTTTTACATCTGTAATTACTGTAGCATCATTTAACTTACCAAACTGTACAAAATAGAATTTATTGAACTTTGTATGGTCAGCTAAAATGTACTTTTCATTTGAGTTTTTTAAAGCGATACGCTTAATTTCTCCTTCATCCTCACTAGTAGTTGTAAATCCACTCTTTTCATGGATACCATTAGTTCCTACAAAGGCAATATCAAACATTCTTTCATTTAGGCTTCTTTCAGTTTCCTTACCAACAATAGCTGTTGTACTAGTCTTGATAAATCCACCTAGAACAAATACTTTGATACCTTTTTCAGCTAACTTTTCAGCATGTTTTAAGCTATTAGTAACAACATTAATATCTTTAGCTCTAATATAATCGATCATCTTATATGTTGAGCTACCAGCATCAATAAATACTAACTGACCATCTTTAATTAGATGTGCTGCATATCTACCAATATCATTTTTCTCATCTGGATTGATATACAGCTTCAACTTCATTGGATTTTCAAAATACTGATTTTCAGGAAGAGTCACACCTCCATGGAATCTTTCAATTAACTTCTCTTCTTCCATTTCAACTAAATCACGTCTGATAGTAGCAGTAGATGCGTTCATCTTCTCTGCTAATTCATTTACTGTGATCATATGCTTCTCTTTTAAGATATGCAATATTTCCGCTCTTCTTGATTCTTTCATAAAAAACTACCTTCCTAATTGTAAAATAATATCAATAGCTTCACTAACTGAATCTACTGTATATTTTGCATGTTCTTTAACCCAATTTGGTGACTTGTTCATACAGAATGATATTGGAACATAATCCATAGCCTCAATATCATTTTGAGCATCACCAATAAAGGCGATATCATTAACATCTACGTTATACAACTTGCAATACTGCTTAATTGCTTCACCCTTACTAACCTTTTTAGGTAATATTTCAATATATCCTAATTGGTTTGTAATACATCTGATATCAAATCCACTGTTATTTACAGCGTTTATAACTTCATTTCTTTCTTCATCGCTATTTGTGATAACTGTGCATTTAAAGATGTTTCCATCATTACTATCGAAGTAACTTGGAGTTATTGTTTCTCTTCTTTTTAATAAATTAGCACTAGGTCCACTACCAAAATCCAAACAAACTGAATTTTCAGGCATATGGAAATATGCTGTTGTATTAATCTTTATATCCTTAATAGCTTGATAAATTAGCTTGGCACTTACAGCACAAGAATATACATTTTCACCATTGACAGATAAATATCCACCATTAGATCCAATATATTTATTAAATGATAAATTACACTTTTTTGATAATAGCTCGATAGCTTGAACTCCTCTACCAGTAGCG
Source organism: Erysipelotrichaceae bacterium (assembly GCA_045599505.1). GTDB lineage: Bacteria > Bacillota_I > Bacilli_A > Erysipelotrichales > Erysipelotrichaceae > UBA1783. The sequence goes on from JAZRWC010000095.1 coordinate 8,664, forward strand.
ACAATCATTTCACCACCATTATTATAATATAACTGAAGTGCCTTGATGTCCGTTTCTTTAATCAAAAAATCATTATTTACGAAATCTTCTTCCCATAATGTGCCGTCTAAGTCACTGAATAATAATTTAATCATAATCGTTTCCTCACTAAAGAAAGGGAGGTGAGCAGATTAACTGCTCATCTCACCTACTATAAATTCTTAACAATATCTTCAATAAATAGATCAGGAACTCCTGCAGGATAATTAGTTACATTAGCCTCTTGAGAAAATCCTTCATATGCTTCTTTTTCAACCATGTAGCCTAAGTGACAAGGGTTTACATAGCCCCATACACAACATACTTTAGCTTTTGAAGCATCCTTAATTCTTTGACCTAAAACTGATCCTAATTCACCAGGAATTAATACAATCTGTAAGTCTTTACCGAAGTCCATAACCTTGTATGGCATATCAACTACAACATGACCACTTCCAGCTTTGATCTTTCTTTCGAAAGCACCGATACCAGTCTTTAATAACTTGATAGTATCGAAATCTGTTTCAGTTTCTAAACGCTTTTCGAAATCAGCTTTCTTAGTTACATAAACGCTAGCATCAACATCATATTCAGTTCTGTAAGAATACTTACGAACGTTGAATTCAGTTAATTCTAAAGTAGTCCAAGCAGATCTTTTCTTTCTAATCTGATCAATTAACATGTTAGCCTGGTATTCAACTTCAGAGAATACATTTGCACGACGATACTGTTTATTACCCATATCACCAGCATTACCCTGAGCCATAAATACTGGGCAACCAAATTCTTCTTCTAACTTATTTCTTAATTCACCGAATAAGTCTGCTGAACATTCCATAAAGTTAGGACCTAAGATTGTACAATGATGAGCCATTGTATACCATAAACAAACTGGCTTACCATCTTTATTAAATGAAATAAAATGAACTAACTTATCAGACCACTTATTCTTATCATTACGATTTGAATATAAGCCATCGATTAAACAATTAGAATACTGTACTTCAACATCTTCTTTTTCACTATCCCAAAGTTCAACAACTGAAGAAGCTACTGTTTCAACTACTGATTCAATATATTCTTCATCCATTACTCTATCATAGTATGAACCAACCATTGGTCCTGAATGAGTATGAGTACCAGCTAAGATAATATCATCTTCGCTTAATGCTAAACCCTTAGAATTAATACGGCCAATAATCTTATCAGCCAAGTCTTTCTGGATACCAGAGAAATCACAAGTAACCCAAGCCATCTTCTTTCCACAGTTATCTAAAACAAATGTTGTAGACTTGATTGGGTCATGAACTCTTTCAAAGAAAGTTGTTCTTTGAATGTAACCACCCTGCCACATTGGTCTTGTAGGTGTTAAATCACAACGCTTAAAATTAATTTTCATTTTGGTCTCCTTAAAAAATTAGGCGGCGTTAACTACGCCGCCTGATAATTGTTTATTTTTAGCCTAAGATACCTAAAGCTGCACCAACAATTGAAATGCCTAATACTACGAATACTAACTGAGTAATAGTAACTTTTCTATTACCTAATAATCTGTAGCAGATGTAAGTTAATAAGATTGGGATTGAATAAGGAATAATCTTATCTAACTGTTCCTGGATTGACATTGAAGTTCCAGTAGCGAAATTAATAACATAAGGAATCTGTACAGATACTACTGATGGGATTAAAGCACCAACTACAGTTAAACCTAAAACTGAACATGCATCAGTTAAAGTCTGTAATGTAGAACGTAAAGAAGTGATTAACTTCATACCTAAATCATAACCGTATTCAGTAAACTTCATACGGAATGCTAATAAGAATACCTGGAATACTGTCCATAAGATAATACCAACAGGGTTACCTTCGATAGCCATTGGAGCTGCGATAGATGCCCAGATTGTTGGGATAACTGACCAGAATAATGTATCACCGATACCAGCTAAAGGACCCATAACACCAGTCTTGAAATCCTGGATAACGCCCTTACCTTCGATACCTAATTCTTCTTCCATTGCTAATACAACACCTAAGATGATCTGAACCATGTATGGCTGAGTGTTGAAATACTGCCATTCATTGATCATAGCTTCCTGTAAATCCTTAGGATCTGTATGAATCTTCTTTAATGCTGGATATAATGCATTAGCAAAGCCCTGACCGAACTGATATTCATAACAATATGAAATCATAACTAATGACATCCATCTTAAGTTAGCGTTTCTGATATCCTGCTTTGTTAAAATACCCTTACTCATCTTCCATACCTCCTGGAACAGTTGTAGCTACGCCTGCGCCCTTCTTCATTTCATCGTTGTAGTACTTGATAGCTAAACCAACACCGATTAAACCTACACCTAATGTTGGAACGCCCATGTATGCATACATAACGAAACCGATGATTAAGTATAAGATGTTCTTCTTAACTGGCATGTAATTTAATAACATAGCCATACCTGTTACTGGTAAGATCTTACCTGCAACCTTCATACCATCGAATAACCAAGCTGGCATGTAGCTAACGATTGCTTCAACTACTGGCTGACCTAATAATAATACGATGATAACTGGTAATAAGTAACATGCTGAAATAACTACATAATGCCACTTTAATACTGCTAAACCACCTTCGATATCTCCAGCTGTAACCTTGTCTAAACCAGCCTGAGAAATACGACCGTTGATAACCTTACGTGCAACGTCTAAGTTAACGTATAACATACCTACTGGTAAACCTACAGCTAAACCAATTTCGTAGCCTGCGCCACCAGAGATAGCAACGATTACAGTAATGATTGTTGTTAATACATAGTTAGGAACTGATGCACCGCCTAAACCTACAACACCCATTGACATTAACTGTAAAGTACCACCAATGAACATACCTGTTTTGAAATCGCCTAAAATTAAGCCTAAAACAGCACCGATAATTACTGGCTTACCAATGAACTGAGTCTGAGGACCGCTATCTAAAGCGATGATTTCAGTAAATAGTAAAACCAGGATTAACTGGAATACATTTAAACCAAACATAATAAATCTTCTCTCTTTCTATTTTATTATTTTATTATTTTGCTAAATTCTACAGCCTTTACACCAGGATTATGCTGTACGATAACTCTAATACCCTTATTAACGATTGCCTTAGTATCTTCTACTTCTTCTTCAGTGAAGTAGCATCGATTGCTTAATTTGATACCATCGCCAATACGGTCTGTTGCACCAAGCATAACTTCTTTGATAGGTACTCCAGCTTCAATTAGCTTTAAAAATACCTTTGGTGTTCTAGCTAAAATGAACAATCTCTGACCTTCGTACTTACCAACAGCGAAATTGTTTAGAGCAGTTTCTAAAGTAATGATACTAGCTGCATAGCCATTTGGCTTAGCCATCATCATCATTTCCTTACGCATTGGGTTAGTAGCTACTTCATCGTCAACAACCATGATACGATTGCAGTCAGTAGTAGGTAAATACTGTGAGATAACGATTCCGTGTAATAATCTGTTATCCAATCTTGATAAAGTTACTATCATACAATTCTCCTTTTACTTACACAAACATTTGTGTATTTCTCTTTCATTCCTTCTAAAGTTGCTAATCCACTTGAGCAAGCTGTTGCTTGACCTGCAGCAGCGCCATATTTTAATGCTTCTACAACGTCATCTGTCTGATACAAAGTACCAATAAAACCAGCTAACATGCTATCTCCAGCTCCTGTAGTATTTACAGCTTTTCCTACTGGATGAGTCACATCATAAACGGCATCTGTGCTGTAGTATCTTGCTCCTTCCTCACCAAGTGATAATAGAATGCTCTTAACACCTGTTTGAAGCAGCTTACTAGCAAGTTCATCAACATCTCCATCAGAAACGTTGAAGATACTCAACAGTTCATGTTTGTTAGGCTTGATCAAATCAATTTCACATTTGTTGAAATCATCAAATGTAAGGTCTGTTGAATCTAGAACAATTTTAGCGTTTCTTTCCTTTACGATTCTGCTAGCTTCTAGTAAGAATTCTTTTCCTAATCCTTCAGCTAAACGTCCACATATTAGAAGTACATCACCTGGATTGATTTCTTCGATTTTACTTAGCATTTCTTGCTTTTGAACTTCTCCAACATGAAAATTGTTTGAGTTAATATCTGTTTCGACGTTAGCTCTAACTTTCACATTAATTCTATTAATTGAGTCAGTTTTAACTCCAACAAAATTAATGTGTTCGAACTTTTCAATCTCTTCAGATATAAATGATCCTGTAAATCCTCCCACGAATGTTAGGACAGTAGAATCAACGTTCATATTATCCAAAACCATTGATACATTTATGCCTTTTCCACCTAGTGCACAGTAGCTAGAAGAAGTTCTATTGATGCCCTCATTAAGCTTACCTGAAAGCATCATATATAAATCTATGCTAGGATTTGGAGTAAGTGTGTAAATCAATTCAATCACCACCTTGAACAATTCTATTATTTGTTTTTGTTCATTTATTGTCAATCAATTATTGAACATTTGCAAAAGAAATCGTTTACATGACTGCAAACACTCATTTTTTTGATTATTTATACACAATTATAATCTTTTGTTAGATTTTGTCAATTGTTCACTTTGTACTTTTTGATTATATTTTTTCATATTATTTGGTTAATATTTGTTTATATTCTATATTATTT
>JAZRWC010000096.1:0-2432 GCA_045599505.1 Erysipelotrichaceae bacterium
ATGTTACTATGAGTGCAACAGTAGGTATTGGTATATCATTAAAGGCTTCAGTTTTTGCTGGTAATATTAAGAATACTAAGATTACTAATGTAAGAATTGAAAACGCAACTATGACAATAACTCTTGGTTCAGGTAAGACAGAATCTGAATTTACTAAGGGAACATTGTATACAGCAATTGATGATAAATCAGTTGTGACAAATTTCACTGAGGATAACTTAACTGTTATCTTCCAATAATTGGAGGGAATATTATGAGAAAAATTATGTTTGACAAACTAGCAATGCTAATGTTATCGCTAGTATGTGTTGTAGGCCTTGCATCTTGTTCTCCTAAAGACAATGATAAATCAGAAGCTCCAGGAACAGGCGAAGTGACTGGCGGCCCAAGTAAGTCAGGCTATGACAATGAAACAACACCATTAGTTTTATCTACTCAAAGCTTAGATGGTGTATTTAATCCATATTTCTATACATCAGGCTATGATGGAGAAATCGTTGGTACTACACAAATTGGTATGTTATCTACTGACTCTAAGGGTAATGTTAAGGTTGGTGATGACGAACCATGTGTTGTTAAGGACTATTCTGTAGTTACTACAGACACAAGAACTGATAAGACTGATAAGGAAGATTTTGAAAACTATTATACTACTTATCGTTTCTTAATTAAGAATGGTTTAAAATATTCTGATGGTTCAGATTTAACAATTAAAGACGTATTATTCAATATGTATGTTTATCTTGACCCAACTTATACTGGTTCAACTACTATGTATTCAGTAAATATCAAGGGCTTAAAGGCTTATCGTGCTCAAAACCTTGATACTGGTGAACAAAATAACTATGAAGCATACTTCACTGAACGCGCTGAAGAAAGAATTATGAATATCCGCTATTACTGTGATGATATGCTAGATTTATCAGATACAGCAACTTTAAATCAGGTTAAGAAGGATATCGAAACTATGAAGCCTTTCTTTAGACAAGAATTAGAGTCTGACTGGAACAACGCAGAGGCATCTATTTCTAGCTTCCAGGATACTTATAAGTTCACAGAAGCTTGGCAAGTATTCTTATTTAACTATGGCTATATCTCAATTAAGGCTCAACAGGATGCTACTTGGAATGGTGAAAACACTGAAGTTCCAGAGGCATTAAACTGGAATGGTTGGGATACTCGTGGTAAGAATATGACTAAGGATCAAATCATTAGTGCTATTTACCAAAACATGGTTGAAAATGAAGTAGAAGACACATTAAAGCAAAATATCTATAAGATTGTTACTTACTATCAAACAGCTTCTAAGCTAAAGAGCGAATTAGTAGCAATTGAAAAGTCATTATATTATGAAGAAGCTCGTAAGAGTGGTGAATTAGTAGTACCAAATATTGAAGGTATTACAACTGAAAGAGTTACATCATTCAATGGTAACAAGCTTGATAGCGAATATTCAGTATTACAAATCGTTATCAATGGTGTTGACCCTAAGGCTATTTGGAACTTCTCATTCACTGTAGCTCCTATGAAGTATTACTCTACTCCAGAAGAATTAGCTAAGGCTGATATCGCTAGCAATAACTTTGGTGTATCATTCGGTGATAAGAGCTTCATGGATACTTTACAGGGTAAGCTTGTTCCTGTTGGAGCTGGTGCTTATATGGTAACTACTCCTACTGGTAGCGGTAGCGTTAATAAAGTTGCTGATTTCTTCACAAACAATATCGTTTACTTTGAAAGAAATCCATACTTCATGATGGGTGCTCCAAAGATTAAGTATTTAAGATATAAGGTTATTTCATCTAATAAGCTATATGAAGCTGTTGTAACTGGTGAAGTAGATTATGCTGACCCAAGTGCATTAGCATCAACATTAAATGATATTAGTACTAACCACAAGGATAAGATTGGTTCAATTTTAGTAGACAACCTAGGTTATGGTTATATCGGTATCAATGCTAGATATATTAATGATTTAGAGGTAAGACGTGCTATTATGTACGCTATGGATACATCATTAGTATTACAATATTATACAAATGAAATGGCTTCTGTTATTCATAGATCAATGTCTAGAGTAAGCTGGGCTTACCCAGATGGAGCTACAAGCTATTATGGCTTCGTTGGTGATGACTATAAGAATGAAGAAGATCAAAAGGCTGTTATCTGTGAAATGGTAGAAAGCGCTGGTTATACTAAGAATGCTGCTGGCTTATATCACAAGATGAATCCTATCACTCATAAGGATGAAACATTAACTTATACATTCTCATTAGCTGGTGAAACTAATGACCACCCAGCATATAACACATTCGCAAAGGCTGCATCTATTTTAAATAAGTGTGGCTTCAAGATCACTGTTACAAATGTCCCTAATGCCTTATCTAAGCTTTCTAATGGTAGCTTAGCTGTATGGGCAGCTGCATGGAGCT
>JAZRWC010000097.1:0-2085 GCA_045599505.1 Erysipelotrichaceae bacterium
CTTGCTCTGTTAATATGATCAAGACTATTGCTGATGTAGCTAAGTCAGGACCGCAAGATGGCGCTAGAATCTTAGGTATCCATTCTGAAGGACCTTATCTAAATAGAGTTGGCGAAAAGGGTATCTATAAGGGAATGCCCACTATTGATATGAACGTATATCGTAAGATGGTTGAAGATGGCCAGGGTTGGTTAAGACTAGTAGCTATCGCTCCTGAATGTTTAAATTCTCAAGAAGCAATCGATTTCTTAAATGAAAGTGGCGTTACAGTAGCTTATGCTCATTCAAATGACAACTACGAAGAAGCTATGGAAGCATTCAAGAATGGTATTAAGGTTTCTACTCATACAGCTAACGTAATGAGCGGTATCCATCATAGAAATATGGGTGGTTTAGGTGCATGCTTATTAAATGATGATGTTCAATGCGAAGTAATCTGTGATGGTTTCCATGTTAGAAATGAAATGTTAGAAATTATGTTCAGAGTTAAGCCAGACATGAACAAGTGGATGATGGTTTCTGATAACACTCCATTATCAGGCGCTCCTACTGGTTGGTATACTTTCGGTGGATTCGGTTTAGTAAATATCACACCAGAAGGCTACGCATTAACTGATACAGGAAGATTAGCTGGATCTACAAAGCCAGTTATCTATGGTATCAAGAACTTGGTTGAAAACATGGGTAAGGATATCTTAACAGTTTGTAAGATGTCTTCATTAACAACTTGCAACTACTATGGCTTCCCTAATAAGGGTTCTATCAAAGTTGGTAAGGATGCTGACTTCGTAGCTATCGATGAAAACTACAACGCAATCTTCACTTACTCAGAAGGCAGAAAGGTATATGATAGATTAGTTGAAGGTGATGTATATCACACTCAATATGTCGAATCAATGAGAGTTGAAAAGAACGACTAATCCATAACAAAAAATTTGCTCCAGCGTTTGCTGGAGCTTTTCATTTTTACTCTTCGTTATCGTTATGGAATAAACGATATACATCTGAAATAGGGTTATTATGTGCAATAGCTTCAATACTCTTAGCTAATAACTTAGCACAAGATAATACCTTTAAGTTAGGGCAAGAAGCCTTTTGCTCATCTGTTAGTTCAATAGTATTAGTAACAACAAATTCTTTAATACCACTTTCTCTAATTCTATCTAACGCATTATGAGAGAATACGCCATGAGTAGCAGCACAATAGATATCTTTTGCACCATTATCTTTTAGCATCTTAATGCATCCCATTAGTGATCCACCAGTATCAACTAAGTCATCAATGATAACACAGTTCTTACCATTTACATCACCAATTAAGTTCATAGCTTCTGCAACGTTTGGCTTGTTTCTTCTCTTATCAACGATTGCCATTGTTACATCATCTAAACATTCAGCCAATTTTCTAGCTCTTACTACACCGCCATGGTCAGGTGATACAACGCATAAATCAGGGATATGCTTCTGTCTGAAATACTGACCAATCATATCTACACATGTTAGATTATCACTAGGAATCTTAAAGAATCCCTGAATCTGAGTAGCATGTAAGTCAATAGCTACAACTCTATCTGCACCAGCTGCCTGCAATAAATCTGCAACTAATCTTGAAGTGATAGGCTGTCTAGCTCTTGCTTTTCTATCCTGTCTTGCATAACCATAATATGGAATTACACAAGTAACTTCACTACAGCTTGCTCTTTTAACTGCATCTAAACAAATTAAGATTTCCATCAAGCGATCATTAACTGGAGCGCATGTAGACTGAATAATAAATACATGCTTGCCTCTTACTGACTGCTGAGGTTCAACTAAAATTTCACCATCTGCAAAGTGGTTAACTGTAACATTAGCCTCTTCGATACCTAAGATTTTAACTATTTCATCTGTTAATCTTTTAGATGATGTTAAAGAAAAAACTGCTATATTTTCCATAAGTTCCCCCTATTTATTCAAATATTTAAATCCATATCCAACCTTAACTTCTTGTCTTACTCTGGCTATCGCCATATCTCCCTCAGACACTGAAGCTGTAATCGTTGATCCTGCCGCTAACACTGTGTTATCCTCTATTATCACTGGTGC
>JAZRWC010000098.1:0-12551 GCA_045599505.1 Erysipelotrichaceae bacterium
TATATATAAACAAATTGTTCCCCCAATAACTGCTCCAATAAAGGATACTAATGAAGAGAACTTCATCTTTGCGTTTAAAACAGTCAACATGTCGATAGGAAGAACCTTTAATAAATCAACAGTATTACCTTCAATATTTAAGCTAACAGAACTTAACATGTTCATGCTTAACGCCATAGTTAATACACCGAATAAAACTATTGAATTATCAGTAAAACCGAATACTGCTAAGACTTCATTAATCAACTCTTGATTAAAAATTAGATAAACAGGTAATAAACTAGCTGTAATGACACCTAAAGTACAATTTAAAATATAGGCACTACTAGTAGATAAATAAGAGAATTCCTTTTTTATCAGCGAATTTTCTACACTGTTACTCTTAGCTTTGCCACCAGTATACTTAACCTTCTTGTCGCTAGTTGCGTTATTGATTGAGTTGTAGAAAGTCTTTGTTAAGAAATAATATACAACTGCAGATACAATAGCAGTAAAGCCAGTAAATAAAGCTAATGAAACAATATTTCCAGCTAATCCTTCACCAGCTGCCTTAGCTACCCAAATATATGTAGCAACAAAGCTATTTATTTTTTCACCATTATTAGCTAAGAATTCGATTACGTAATCTAATCTATTGATTACTCTGAAATATAGAACCATCACAACAATTGCGATAATTACTGAAACAAAAGTATTCTTAACCTTCTTACCAATTAGGTTTAATAAGTAACCAAGTAGACTTCCTGCTGAAATAGCTAGTGTAGCAATAACAAGAATAGATATTAAACCACCTACTAATACTAATGGATTAAAACCGACAAAGTTGAAATAAACAACCATTGAAGGAACTAAACCAACTGCCACAATTACTGCGCATTCTAAATAGATGCTTAATACTCTAGCTAACAAGATGTATTGTGGTGGGATTGGCATTGATAATAATAGCTCATTATCCTTGGCGTTATATAGCTTACTAGCAGCTAATAACGCGCCAAATAATGCAGCCATTCCAAATGACAAAATTGCCATTAGGGCGAAATATAGCCAATCATATGATCTAGATAGATTTAAGAATGTATCAGCGAAAGTTGCTGACATCTCATAAAATAAGAAGCAGTAAATCCCAATGACATATAGGTAAATAACCGCAATGGTAAGATTACCACCTTTTTTAGGCTTACCATTTTTGTCAGTAGATAATTTAAATCCACCTAGTAGTTCTCTAAATTCCTTTTTGACTAATGCTCTAAGCATTTTCGCTCTCCAACTTTAAGAATACGCTCTCAAGTGAAGAATCGCCCTTGACTTCTTCAATGCTTCCTGAGCTTACAAGATTACCTTCAGAAATAATAGCTACATGGTCACATAACTTTTCAGCTACATCTAATACGTGTGTTGAAAAGAAGAATGAACCGCCATTATCACAAATCTCACGCATAATAGTCTTTAACTTAAAAGTAGCCTTTGGATCTAAACCAACAAATGGTTCATCCATAATAATTAACTTAGGGTTATGAATTAAAGCCGAGATGATTACTAGCTTCTGCTTCATACCATGTGAATAAGCTGAAATCTGAGTAGATAAATCATCATAGATTTCAAATTCTTTAGCGTACTTTTCAATTTTCTCTTCTCTTGATGATTGAGGGATTCCATACATATCACATACGAAGTTTAAATATTCAATGCCCTTCATATATGTATAGATATCAGGATTATCTGGAATGTAAGCCATAATCTGCTTACAGCCAATAGGATCATTTTTAATTGACTTACCATCAATTAAAATATCCCCTTCATCAAAATTAATAATTCCACTGATAGACTTTAAAGTTGTAGTCTTACCAGCACCATTATGGCCAATAAAGCCATAAATCTCACCCTTTTCAATATGTAGTGACAAATCGTTTACCGCTACTTTATCACCATATCTTTTAGTTAAGTGTTCAATTCTTAACATAAAGATAACCTCCTTATTTTCTATTTCTTATAGACAACCTTACCATTAATAACTGTCATCAATGGACTAATTGTCATGATATCTTTCTTATCGCAAGTAAAGATATCTTTATCTAAAACAACTAAGTCACAATAATGTCCTTCGATTAGTCTACCTTTTTCATTTTCCATAAACTGGTTGTAACTTGAGCCGATAGTATAAGCATCGATAGCTTGTTCAACACTTAAGCATTCAAAGCTGTTATAGCCTAATTCTGGCTGATGATTCAAATCCTGTCTATTTACGGCACAATGAATATTATAGAATGGATTGAATGATTCAACTGGACAGTCTGTACCAAAGGAGATATGTACTCCCTTATCTAAAGCTGTTTTATAACAATAACTAGTAGATTCTAGTTGTTTAGAAACTCTATTTTTAACCATATGTAAATCATATTCTAAGAAGATTGGTTGGTAAGCTACTAAGATATTATTCTTAGAAATCTTATCCATAATTCTTTCATTAGTGATCTGACAATGGTTTACTGCATGTCTATTTGGATTTCCAGGTTTCATATTTCTGATATAACAATCTACTACTTCTTCAATTGCCTTATCACCGATAGCGTGAATAAATGCCTGGATACCATTAGCTTCACAAATACTTACGTATTCATCTAATAACTCTGCACTTTTAACATCGATACCATGGTTATCTGGCTCATCATTATAACCATCATATAGTAAAGCAGTCTTAGCTCCTAATGAACCATCTTTAAATAGCTTTAATGGTCCCATAGTAAGCTTTGGATTATTAGTGTTATATTTATAGTTACCACTTTCTACAACTTCCTTAAATTGTTTTGGATTTAAGAAATTGCATTGCATGTGATATCTTAATAAATCGTCTTCATTTTCATATAGCTTTTCAATAGCTCTTAATAAGCTTAAATCAACTGGATAATCATCGATATCTTGAGATTGAACAGAAGTAATACCAACACTTTCAGCTATCTTCATACCTTTAACTAAAGCTTGGACAACTGTTTCATTATCCATTGGATATAATCTCTTAGTCTTATCGCAATCTGCTTCGTATAAATCTCCTAGTTCACTTTCAAAGCCTAATAGCTCTAAAGCCTTAGAGTTGCAGACACATTTATGTCCACAGATTCTAGTGCAAGTAATAGGAATATCCTTACTTACTAAATCTAGGTCTGCTCTAGTGAACATACCTGGAACATCAAATAAGTCTTCGTTATATCCTCTACCATAGATACCTTCAGTATCTGGATTATCTAATAAAAACTGCTTACATCTTTCAACAACTTCTTCTTTGTTCTTTACACCTTCTAAATTAACTCTTAATAAATTTCTAGAGTAATAAGTGATATGTAAATGTGAATCATTAAAACCAGGTACTACTGTATTTCCCTTTAAATCTATCTTTTCATCTACACATAAATCATTTAATTCTCCACTACCAGTTCTGATGATTTTGCCATCTTCAACTAATAAAGCAGATACGAATTGATCTTTATTTTGATAAATTTTGCCGTTAAAAAATAGTGTTTTCATGTCGATTCTCCTAACAATCTCGCAACTATATTTTACACCTACTATATGATAACCTTCAATATTTACAGATTTCTGTCTATCAAAGTACAAAAAAGACTCATTTTTGAGTCTAAAATCAGGTTTATCTAGTAATAGATTTCTGTAAATCAGATAAATCTATCGACACTTTTGAGTTGGCTTCAACATCGCTAGTGATAAACACATTTGATCCAATTGTCGAATCATTTTCTACAGTAATATTACCTAAAATAGAGGCATTAGCGTAAATAGTCACATTATTACCTATTGTAGGATGTCTTTTAGCTCCTTTTAGCTTTTGTCCTAGTTTAGTAGATAAAGCCCCTAGAGTAACACCTTGATATATTTTAACTCTTTCACCTATTATTGTGGTTTCCCCAATGACAATACCAGTACCATGGTCGATAAAAAAGTATTTGCCTATTTTAGCTCCAGGATGAATATCAATACCTGTTTGACTATGAGCATACTCACTCATAATTCTAGGAATCATTGGAACTTTTAATTCAAAAAGATAATGTGCTAATCGATACACGCTAATAGCGTAAAATCCTGGATAGGCTAAAATGATTTCCCGCATATTTGACGCAGCAGGATCACCATCATATAAAGCTGCCAAATCTGTTGAAAGATATTCCCTAATTAAAGGGATATTTAAGAAAAACTTTTCAGTTACTTCTTCTGAATCTACTAAAGCTTCACTATAAATGTTACTTTTATCAATTGTTCTTTTCATAACAGCTATAGTTTCCATTATTAATTGTTCAAGACCTTCTATACCATCATAATTAAAATAACCATAATATAGTATCTTTACTAAGTTATCTGTTAACTTATTAATATTTCTCTTATCTAAGGATTTAGTTAATGATAACTCATCAATTACTCGCTTTCCCTCATAATCCTTTAATATGCTGCTAACTATAATATTCGTGTTCATAACTCACCTACTCTTGATTAAACAATTCAGTAGAAAAATATCTATCACCACTATCAGGTAATACTGTTACAATAGTCTTACCATAGTTTTCTTCTCTTTGAGCTAATAATATTGCGCTAGCTAAATTAGCTCCTGAAGTAATGCCAACTAACATTCCTTCTTTTTTAGCTAATAATCTTGCACAATCAAAAGCTTGCTTAGTTGTAATAGTAATTACCTCATCTAAGATATCTAACTTTAAATTAGCTGGAATGAAATTAGCTCCTATTCCTTGAAGTTTATGACTACTACTAATACCTTTACTAACTAGTGGAGAATCATCTGGTTCCATACCTATTATCTGTATATTCTTATCTTTTTCTTTTAAATAACTACCTATTCCACTTATAGTTCCACCAGTACCAAATCCAGCAACAAATATATCAATATTACCATTAGTAGCTTCATATATCTCTGGACCAGTAGTTAAATAGTGAGCTTTAGGATTACTTGGGTTATCAAATTGGCCTGCTATCCAACTTTTTTCTATTGTCTTGTTTAGTTCTTCAGCCTTATCCAAAGTACCTTTCATTCCTAAACTACCATCTGTTAAAACAACATCTGCACCATAAGCTTTAATTAGAGAAATTCTTTCCTTTGACATAGTATCAGGCATAACAAATATTGACTTATAACCTTTTGCGGCTGCTAAAGCTGCTAACCCTATTCCAGTATTTCCACTAGTAGGTTCTATAATTGTAGAACCTTCAGTTAATTTTCCATCTATCTCAGCATCAATAATCATCTGTTTTGCGGCTCTATCTTTAATAGATCCAGCGGGATTAACTGACTCAAGCTTAACTAGTATTGTCGCCTTTAATCCTAATTCATTTTCTATGTTTGTAACTTCGATTAAGGGGGTATTGCCTATTACATCAAATACACTTTCATAAATTTTAGTCATGTTATTTTCCTTTCAAAAAATAGGAAGCATCAACATGTGCTTCCTACAACCAACTATAAACTATTAGCTAATAATCATCATGAAAGCACTAAAAATATACCTGTAGTACAACAAGCTATACAACACTTACAACAACAAATATTGAAGTAAACTTTCATAATGTCTCTCCTTACTTCTACTTTACTCCCCTAAAAATAGGTAAATCAAACAATTTACAAAAAAAAGACTCATCTTTTACAATGAGTCAAATAGTTTTTACCAATTTTCCTTTGCGGCTTTACCATCATATTTTTTAGTAGCTGTTAAAGCTCCATATCCATTAGCGATAACACCACCATCAGCAAGAACATCAGCTCCTACAACATATGAACATCTATCATCAGCCAATGAAATAGCTAAGAATGCGATTTCAGCTGGTTCAGCACCTCTATTAGTTCCTGTATAAGTTAAGAAAGTATCAGTAGCATCTCCACCTTCAGCTTCTGTCATAGGAGTCTTAACAAATCCAGGACTAATTGAGAATACTCTGATTCCCTTAGTTGCCATATACTTATATGCACAATTTGATGAATACCATCTAGCGAAATTCTTACTTGTTAAGTAAGCAGTCTGACAGTTAGCATTCTGATCCTTTTTGCTCATACTAACTTTCTTTGTCATCTTTTCAATAAATTTAGCCTCATCACTCAAGCATAATGCATATACCTTCTTACTAGGTAATAATAAGCTTGGTAAGATATATCCAGAGTTAGATGCGATATCACAGATAACTCCACCATTCATAACCTTATAGAATTCCTGGTTAACGTATACAGTTCCTAAACCATTAATCTTAATGATTGTTTCAGGATTAGCCATAGTACCAGAAACACCAGCACAATGGAATACCTTGCTAACTTCACCTAATGAAGCACAATATTCAGCTAATTTTCTAACATCAGCTCTATTAGAAACATCGCATGTAGTGGCAACAAACTGTCCACCATTTTCTTTTAATCCTTCAATTGTTTTTTCTAGCTTAGATAAATTTCTACCAGTAATAACAACGATACCATCTGTAGGTAAGCTTGCTGCGATTGCCTTGCCAATACCGCTTCCGCCACCTGTTACAACATATACTTTGCTCATAATCTTGTCTCCTCTTTTTATAGATGAATTATAGTAAAGATACGTATTTCAATATATAATAATTCTATAGAAAATTATCAAAATCCTTTGATTGGGGGTCAAAATTATGGATAATACTATCCTTCAGCAAATGCTAGAAATTCCAAAAGTCATTATGAAAAGGGGAGAATTTGATAAAATGTCACTATTTTTCACAAACGAAAAAGTTATCAAATATCTTCAATCATTAATGAGTGATTCTGCTCATAGAAATTTCGTGGTAAGCGCGACATTATCAAATTGTATGCTAACCTCTTTAGAAATGGGCCTTGACAGCCAAACCGTATTATCATTTTCTAATAACTACATTAAAGAGATCGATTCAATTTCTACAAATGATGAAGCGATAAGGCTAATCGCACAAATATGCACAAACTTTTCACAATTAGTTAATAGTTATATTCAAACTTCATTAGAAGGCTTGGTTAACAAAGTACAAAAATACATCTCCTCTCATCTGTTAGAAAAAGTGATTATCTTAGATATGGCAAAAGAGTTGGGAATATCTGAATCTACTTTGCATACTAACTACAAAAAAGAAACTGGTAAAACTATCCATCAAACAATTTTAGACAATAAGTTGGCATATGGAAGATTCTTATTAGAATATACCAATATTGATATTAGTGACATTTCCTATCAATTGTCTTTCTCTTCTCAATCTCACTTTACATATCAGTTTAAGAAGTATTACGGTATAACTCCAAAACAATTAAGACTATCAAGCAAATAACTTTTGGTAGTCTTTTTCTATGACTATTACATTGTCGCCACACAAAAAAGACTCACCTTACGATGAGTCTTAATTTAGCTTTTTAACTTAGGATTAGCCTTTTCTAGCAACTAAGTTTGCATAACGCTTCATAGCGTCTGTCTTAGTCTTAGCTAATAATTCGCCAGCCTTAGTAGGGTTAACCTTAACTAAGTTAGAGAATCTAGTTTCATCCATTAAGAAGTCATGGAACTTATCCCAATTTGGTTCCTTAGAGTCAATTGTTAATGGCTGTTCATTACGTGGATCGAATCTGTATAATGTAACATAACCACATTCAACTGCCTGAGCCTGGATTTCCTGATGTCTTACTAAGCCCTTTCTAATACCATGTAACTGACAAGGTGCATAAGCAATAATCAATGATGGTCCATTATAGCTTTCAGCTTCCTTTAATGCCTTGATTGCCTGAGGTCTATTAGCACCCATACAAATCTGAGCAACGTAAGCATGACCATAGCTCATAACGATCTGACCTAAGTCCTTCTTAGCAACAGCCTTACCACCAGCAGCGAACTGAGCGATAGAAGCAGCCTGAGATGACTTAGAAGACTGTCCACCAGTATTTGAGTAAACTTCTGTATCTAATACTAATACGTTAACATTTAAGTTGTTAGCCATAACGTGGTCTAATCCACCGTAACCGATATCATATGCCCAACCGTCACCACCAACGATCCAAACTGAAGCACTTACTAAATCCTTCTGGTTTACTAATAATGTCTTAACGTTTTCGTTAGCACTCTTTTCTAAAGCAGCAACTAATGCAGGCTGTAACTTCTTTTCTTCAGGTCTGTTACCAGATACTGCTAAGTACTGTTCGAATAAGTCCTTTAATTCTGGTTCAACGTTTTCTAATTCAGCTTCCATTACAGCTAACATTTCAGCCTTCTTATAGCTTCTAGCTAATGCCATACCATAACCGAATTCAGCGTTGTCTTCGAATAATGAGTTAGCCCAAGCGATACCGTTTCCATCTTCATCCTTAACGAATGGAGTTGAAGGAGTAGAACCTGAGTAAATTGATGAACATCCTGTAGCGTTAGCAACTAACATATCAGGACCAAATAACTGTGAAACTAATCTGTAGTAAGGAGTTTCACCACAACCAGGACATGAACCTGGAACTTCCATATATGGCTTTAAGAACTGAGTTCCCTTAGGAGTATCATCAACTAATTCTGTCTTATATCTAGTTTCCTGATATAAGTAGTTAGCTAATGGAGCTTCTGGTAACTGAGTCTTAACGTCAACCATCTTTAATGCCTTAGCCTTAACGATTTCGCCCTTTTCGTTCTTAACGATCTTGCCTTCAGCATCCTTAACTGGCTTACCTGGACATTCAGCAACACATAATCCACAACCTACACAGTTGTCTGGTGAAACCTGAACTCTGAACTTTAAGCCTGCAGCGTTCTTACCCATTGCTGGTAAAGTTTCGAACTGCATTGGAGCGTTAGCTACTTCTTCTTCAGTTAATGCGAACTGTCTGATAGTTGCATGAGGACATACAAATGAACAGAATCCACACTGGATACAGTTTTCAGCATTCCACTGAGGTACGAATGAAGCGATATTTCTGTGTTCGTTGAAAGAAGTGTTATTTCTCATTGAACCATCTAATAAGTTGAACTTAGTGAATGCACTAACTGGCATATCGTAACCTTCACAAGCGTTCATCTTAGCTACATGTTCATCCATGTAAGCATCGCCTGTCTTAGGTAATACGAATGTAGGATCTAATTCAGCCCAAGCTGGATCAACTGGAACTTCAACTAATCCACCCTTACCTGCGTCGATTGCCTTGTAGTTCATTTCAACAATTTCTTCACCCTTCTTAGAGTAAGACTTGTAAGCAGCCTTCTTCATTAATTCAACTGCAGTATCATAAGGCATGATCTGTTCGTTTAATGCGAAGAATGCTGACTGTAATGTTGTATTTGTACGGTTACCCATACCGATTTCAGCACAAATCTTTGTAGCGTTGATGATGTAGAACTTAGCATTATGCTTAGCTAACTGTACCTTCATTCTGTTAGGAATATAATCTACAACTTCTTCAGCAGATAATGTTGTATTTAATAAGAAAGTACCGCCATCCTTGATATTAGCAGTTAAGTCATACTTAACAGCATATGAATCTAATGAACAAGAGATGAAGTCAGCATTGTCAATGTAGTATGTAGATCTGATTGGAGTAGGACCAAATCTTAAGTGAGATCTAGTTACACCACCAGCTTTTCTTGAGTCATACTGGAAGTAAGCCTGTGCATATAAGTCTGTGTTATCACCGATGATCTTAACAGAGTTCTTATTAGCACCAACTGTACCGTCTGAGCCTAAGCCCCAGAATAAGCATGAAGTATAGTCTGCAGGAACCTTGAATGTTTCATCAGCTTCTAATGATAAATGAGTAACATCATCATTGATACCTAATGTGAATTCATCCTTTGGACATTCCTTAGCTAATTCATCGTATACAGCCTTGATATGAGCAGGAGCAGTATTCTTACTAGCGATACCATAACGACCACCAACGATTGTTAAATCCTTGCCCTTTAATGCGCTTAATACGTCTAAGTATAATGGTTCACGAGTACCCATTTCCTTAGTTCTGTCTAATACTGCGATCTTCTTAACAGATGCAGGTAAAACGTTTAATAAGTATTCAACTGAGAATGGACGATATAAGTGTACTGAGATAGCGCCAACCTTTTCACCCTTCTTAGTTAAAGCGTCAACTACTTCTTCAATAGTCTGTGATACAGAACCCATAGAGATGATGATTCTTTCAGCATCTGGTGCACCATAGTAAGTGAATGGCTTGTAAGTTCTGCCTGTATAAGCTGAAACCTTTTCCATGTAATCTGCAACGATTGCTGGAACCTTTGCATAATGCTCATTCTGAGCTTCTCTACCCTGGAAAGTGATATCGTCGTTTTCAGCACCACCACGTGTAACTGGGTTACCATGTGGATTTAAAGAGTTCTTTCTGAATGCTGCTAAAGCATCCTGATCGATTAAGCTCTTTAAGAATTCGTAATCCATAACTTCAACCTTCTGGTATTCATGAGAAGTTCTGAAACCATCGAAGAAATGAACAAATGGAACTGATCCCTTAATTGCAGATGCGTGTGCAACACCAGCTAAATCCATAGCTTCCTGAACTGAGTTAGAAGCTAACATACATACGCCTGTCTGTCTTGCAGCGTAGATATCCTGGTGATCACCAAAGATTGATAATGAACGAGAAGCTAAAGCTCTTGCTGCAACATGGATAACACCTGGTAAGCATTCACCAGCTAACTTATACATGTTAGGAATCATTAATAATAAACCTTGTGAAGCTGTGAAAGTTGTAGCTAAAGCACCAGCCTGTAAAGTACCGTGAACTGCACCAGCAGCGCCACCTTCAGACTGCATTTCAGCAACTTTAACAACTGAACCGAAAGCGTTCTTACGGTTCTGAGTAGCCCACTGGTCAACAACTTCTGCCATTGTTGAAGATGGGGTAATTGGATAAATTGCAGCTACTTCAGTAAAAGCATAAGCTGAATGAGCAGCAGCATTATTACCATCCATGGACATAAATGTTTTTGCCATTAAAAAAAGCCTCCTATATTAATTTGCTTAAAACTATTATAAATCAAATGAAAAAAACGCTCAATAACTATACTTAAAATTAACCCTTTTTTACTATAAAAACCTCTACTTTTTTCACAAAGTTAATCTTAAATATTCGCTATCAAGCGTTCGTTTTATTTTTCTCTATTCATGCTTCTATATGTTGAAAATCCTTCAGGAAATCTAGCTGCTAACTTATCGATATTACCTCTCATAATTG
Organism: Erysipelotrichaceae bacterium; assembly: GCA_045599505.1. GTDB lineage: Bacteria > Bacillota_I > Bacilli_A > Erysipelotrichales > Erysipelotrichaceae > UBA1783. The sequence goes on from JAZRWC010000098.1 coordinate 11,204, forward strand.
TCTCTAAATCAACATCTAAAGCTTGAGCAAGCTCAGCAATATACCAACAAACATCACCAATTTCTTCCACCATTTTTTCTTTGTTTAATGGATGGCCTTGATGTAAATGCTTCTTTAAAATATCGATTACTTCTCCTGATTCACCACATAATCCCATAACCCCATTTAACAAAACATCTTCTTTAGTTAGCTTTGGGTTTAAGGTAGTCATCGCTAATCTTTGATACTCATTAATTTCCATAATCTATTCTCCTAACAAATAGTTAATTCCTTTTAGAACCCTCTTATCAGGTTCATTAAAATGTCCACCCTCATTATACTCAAATAGTGAGGTAACATTAGCATTTTGCTCTAATAATTTAGCTATTTCTCTGGTATTATTACCAACATGTTTCATTAATTTATGTTTAGTATTTTCTTCCTTGTTTCCTAAAGATAAGTAGATTTTACCTGATAAACTATTGCATCTTTCATTAAAATATTCTAAAAAATCTGGATACCATAATGAACCTGAAACACTACCACAGCTAGTAAATCTACTATCCTCACTTTTAGCATATAAACTAAATAAACCAGCCAAGGAATAGCCAATAATAATTCTATCTTTTATCTCTAATCCTTCTTCAATAGAGTCAATTATTGAAAAGATATAAGCTAAGGTACCTTTGCCATTTCCTTTGAATTCATCTATTGGCCATAAAGATAATTCATCAAACCAATCACCTGGTTTTAACCATACCGAATTAACGCCATAGCTAGATAAATCTAGATTTTCATTTCCAATATAGTAAATGATCTTATTTGATTTTTCATTTCTATTAGTAACTGTATATTCCATAACTATTCCTACTTATTCATTATCTTATTGTATAACATCTCTAATCCAATAACTAAATCTTGATATGTTCTTTCAAAATCACCAGTATACCAAGGATCGGCTACATCCCTATCTAGTAACATTGATACCTTACCTTTAGTATCCTTAACAATATAGCTTAAAAGTCTAATGTTAGATTTATCCATGCATATCAGATAGTCAAAGTTATCATAATCCTTACTGGTTAGTTTTTTAGCGTAATGTCTAGTAAATGGAATGTTATGCTCTTTTAATTTTCTTTTTGCTGGTGGATATATATCATTGCCTATCTCTTCACTACTAACAGCACAACTATCAATTACAAATACATCAGCTGTACCCTTCTTAGCAACTAAATCTTTAAACATATATTCTGCCATCGCACTTCTACAAATATTGCCATGGCACACGAATAACACTTTTATCACGCTATTTTCTCTCCTTAGATAAACCTGACTTATACCGAGATATGCCGCCCATAGGTGTCAAAAT
>JAZRWC010000099.1:0-10180 GCA_045599505.1 Erysipelotrichaceae bacterium
GACAATGGGATTAATTAAAGCAGCATTAAATTCAGTAACATCAACAATGAAGGATCAGTGGAAGGAATTCTTCTATTGCGAATCATTAGCAAATGACGTATTAGTAGTAAAGGGAACAAAGAAGAGCACAGGCTTGTTCAAGAGCAATAATGGACAGGATAATGTAATCTCAAACGGATCAGGAATCGTAGTAGCAGATGGACAGTGCATGATCATCGTAGATAATGGCAAGATCGTAGAAGTATGTGCAGAACCAGGTGAATTCACATTCGATACATCAAGCGAATCATCATTATTCACAGGAAGCTTGTCAGAGACAGTAAAGAAGACAGTAGCAACAATGTGGGAAAGATTCCAGTATGCAGGCGAAACAAATAAGGAAATGAGAGTTTACTATGTAAATACAAGAGAAATCTTAGACAACAAGTTTGGAACACCAACACCAATACCATTCAAGGTAGTAGATAAGAAAGTAAACTATGATGTAGATGTAGCATTAAGAATCAGTGGAACATATTCATTCAGAATTTTTGATCCAGTATTATTCTATACAAATGTAGCAGGCAATGTATCAAGCGTATATACAAAGGATGCATTAGAAGCAACAATGAAGGCAGACTTCTTAAGTGCATTAAATCCAGCAGTAGGAATGTTAAGCACATTAGGGTTAAGACCAAGTGACTTACCAATGCACACATATGAATTAGAAGGAAATCTAAACAAGGTATTAGATGAAAAGTGGGGGCAGTTAAGAGGAATCGAAGTAGTAAATGTACAGTTAACAAATGTAACATTACCAGAAGAAGATGCAGAAGAATTAAAGAAGGCACAGAGAATGGGAATGTTCAAGGATGCAGACATGTACAAGGCAGGAATGGCACAGGCCCAGATGGAATCAATGGTAGCAGCAGCAAATAATGCAGCAGGAGCAGTAACAGGCTTTGCAGGCTTAAATATGACATCAGGAGCACATGTAGATGTAACAGGAATGTACACAACTACTCAGGCAACTACAGCAGCACCAGCAAACAGCTGGACATGCGCATGTGGAACAGTTAATACTGGAAACTATTGTTCAAACTGTGGAACAGCTAAACCAGTAAGCAACAGCTGGACATGCGGTTGTGGAACAGTTAACACAGGTAACTACTGTTCTAATTGTGGAACTAAGAAGCCTAACTAATTTTAATAAATAGTAAACTAATGGTCTTATTAGGAAACTATTAAGGCCTTTTTAAGAGAGGTGAATCAAATGACAACAATGGTTCAATATAAATGTCCTAATTGTGGTGGTTCAATTGAATATAACACTAAAACAGGTAAGATCCAATGCCCTTATTGCGATTCTATTTTTGATGCTCAGGTATTGGATGATTACGCATTAGATTTAGACTTAACTCAAGAAAATGATGTAGAGTTTAATGAAAATGAATCTGACAAGTGGACTAACGAAGAAGCTAGTTCAATGAATAGCTACATTTGTAAAAGCTGTGGATCAGAGGTAGTAACAGACATGCAAACTGCAGCTACTACTTGTCCATTCTGTGGTAACGCTATTGTATTTGCTGGAAAGCTTACTGGAGAATTAAAGCCAGATTATGTAGTTCCTTTTAACTACAACAAGCAACAAGCAAAAGAGGCATACGCCAACCATTTTAAGAATAAACCAATGGTACCAGCTGAATTCAAGGACACAGCTCATTTAGATGAAATTAAAGGTGTATATGTTCCTTTCTGGATGTACGATGCTAATGTTAATACAGCAGCTAGATTTAGAGCTACTAGAACTAGACATTATTCTGATAGAGATTGGGATTATGTTGATACTAGTTACTATTCAGTATTCAGAAGTGCAAGCATGACATTTGATAATGTTCCTTCTGAAGGTTCTAGCAAAGTAGATAGAGATATGATGGAATCATTAGAACCTTTTGATATGAGTAAAGCAGTTGATTTCAACACTGGATATTTAGCAGGATATTTCGCTGATAAGTATGATATTTCAGCTGAAATGTCTGCAGAAAAAGCTTATTATCGTATCAAAAACTCAGCTACTGAAGCTTTAGAAAGCACTGTAAGAGGATACGATTCAATTCAAGTAGAAAGTAAACATGTAGACTTATTTGATAATAGGGTTAAATATTGTTTATTACCAGTATGGTTATTAGTAACAGATTATAAAGGTAAGAAATTTGTGTTTGCGATGAATGGTCAGACTGGAAAGTTTGTAGGTGATTTACCTACTGATAAAGGTAAATTCTGGTCAACATTCTTTAAGACATTCTTTGCTTCTGGAATCGTTTATGCACTAATACAGGTAGCTATTATGCTTTTAGGATAGGAGGTAGTAAAATATGAAGAAAATTAAGTTATTATTACTTCCAATACTTCTATTAGGATTAATATTTGTTCATACAGTTAAGCCAGTAACTGCTCATGAATACAATATTGTTGATTTATATGGATGTTTAACTGAAAGTGAATGGCAATTACTAGAAACAAAAGCAGAGACTATCTCTAATAGATATCAAACTGATGTAGTTGTAGTTGTTACTCCAACTACTGGTGATTTAGATCTAGTTGATTATGCAGATGATTATTTTGACTTCCATGGTTATGGACTAGGAAATGATCAATCTGGAGTAATTCTAGTTATCGATATGAATAATAGTGAAGTATATACTTCAACTAAAGGATTTGGTATTTACGCGTTTACTGATTATGGTATCGAAGCTTTAGTTGATTCATATATAAACTACTTACGTGATGGTGATTTTAATAACGCTATTGATACTTTCTTGAATGGTTGTGATTACTATTTAGAGAAAGCTGAAGCAGGAAAACCTATTGATGATCCATATTATGATCCTACTCCTGTTGATCCAGAACCAGAACCAACTTTAGCAGAAATATTGTCGACAAATGGTATTATCTCAACAGTTGGTGGTTTCTTTACAGCTTTATTTACAGCTTTAGGGATCAGGGGTAGAAATAAGACAGTTCATTCAAAACATCAGGCAAATACATATTTAAGAAGTGGATCATTTAATCTAAATGGTTCTAGAGATACGTATTTATATACTCATACTTCTAGATCACCTAGACCAAAAGAAACAAGTAGCTCAAGCCATTCTGGTGGTTCTACTACGCATGTTTCTCATTCTGGTTCAACACATGGTGGTGGAGGAAGAAGAGGATTCTAAATCACATATAAAGGTCTACTTGTAGACCTTTTCTTTTTTTAGAGTATTTAGAAGTTTAATAGTATTTGTTATAATTTTTCTAGAAGGTGATTATTATGGAAAGAAAAATATTATTCCCAAAAGTTGATGGTTTTGTTCATGGTGGAGATTATAATCCAGACCAATGGTTAGACAGACCTGATATTTTAGCTAAGGATATTGAATTATTCAAAGAAGCACATATTAATTGTGTTACTTTAGGTGTTTTCTCATGGGCTAGTTATGAACTGCATGAAGGTCAATTTACTTTCAAATGGTTAACAGATATTATGGATAACTTATACGAAAATGGCATCTATACTATTTTAGCTACTCCTACTGGTGCTAGACCTGCATGGTTAGACAAGAAATATGAAGAATGCAGAAGAGTAGATAGCTTTGGTAGACGTGAATATCATAAGGAAAGACATAACTATTGTATGTCTTCTGAAGTATTTAGAGAAAAGGCTGCTATCATTGATACTAAATTAGCTGAAGCTGTTAAAGGTCATCCTGGTTTAATTTTATGGCATATCTCTAATGAATTAGGTGGATATTGTTATTGCGATAAATGCACTAATAAGTTTCATAAATGGTTAGAGAAGAAATATACAACAATTGACAATTTAAATCATGAATGGTGGACTACTTTCTGGGCAAAGAAGTTTGAGTCTTTTGATCAGATTGATCCTCCTTATGAAAATGGCGAAGTAGCTATTAAGGGATTGCTAATTGATTGGAAGAGGTTCCAGACAGAAAACGCTACTGATTTTATGGTTCATGAAATCAATACTGTTAAAAAGATTACACCTGGCATTCCTTTTACAACAAATATGATGATGTACTTTGGTGACTATGATTATCGTGTTTTAGCTAAAGAATTAGATGTTATCTCTTGGGATGGTTATCCTAGATTCCATAATGATTATGAATCATTATTTGATACTATGGCTTCAGAAGGTTTTACTCATGCAACTATGAGATCACTTATTAAAGGAAAGCCATTTATGTTAATGGAAAGTACTCCTTCTTTACCTAATTGGCATTTGATTAATAAGTTAAAGAAGCCTGGTGTACATAACTTAGTATCTTTACAGGCTGTGGCTACTGGTAGTGATACAGTTCAATATTTCCAACTAAGAAAATCCAGAGGTAGTGCTGAACAGTTCCATGGAGCTGTTATTGATCATAACGGTACTAATGAAACAAGAGTATATAAGGAAGTAAAACAATTAGGTGCAAATTTATTAGAACTGAAAGATGTAATTGGTTCTTTAGTAGATGCTAAAGTAGCTATTTTATATGATTGGGATAATAGATGGGCATTAGATACAACTGAAGCTTTTGTAAAGCTAGATAAAAAATATGAAGAAACTCTATATGATTTTTACAATGAATTAACTAAGCTTGGAGTTGATGTTGATATTATTTCTAGAGATTATGATTTTAGCGATTATAAAGTTATCTATACTCCTATGACTTTAATTGTTACTAGCGAATTAGCTGAAAAGTTAAAGAAGTTTGTTAGCGAAGGTGGAACAGTAGTTTCTACTTATATGATGGGTTATACAAATGAAAATCAATTAGCACATTTAGGTGGTTTCCCTGGAGAGGGATTAACAGAAGTATTCGGTATTTTAAATGAAGAAATTGATACATTATGGCCAACTCAATCAAATCATTTGGTATTTGAAGATGGTTCTACTGTTGAAATTAAAGACTATTGTGAAATCGTGCATTTAAAAACAGCAAAAGCGTTAGCTACATATACTGAAGACTTCTATAAAGGTTGTCCAGTAATTACTGTAAACAATTATGGTAAGGGAAAAGCATATTACTTTGCTGCTAGATTCAAAAATAGAGATGTAGAAGATTTACATAAACAGATTTTAGAAGAAGCAGAAGTATCATATAAGAATTTACCATTAGATGTTGAGTGTCACACTAGAGTTGGAGAAAGTACTTTTGAATTCTATTTAAACGATTCTAATGAAGAAAAGGTAGTTGAAGAAGTATATGGAACTAACTTATTAAATAAGCAAACTGTAAATGGTAAATTACTTTTATCAGGCTATGAAGTAGCAGTCATTAAAAAATGAGAAGAAAAATCTTTATTGTACTAACTGTTATATGGATGGCACTTATATTCTGTATGAGTAATAGAGATGGTAATGAATCTAGTAATGACAGTTACAAAATTGGATATCAAGTATGTAAAATATTAGTTAAGGATTTTGAATCTAAATCACTAGAAGAAAGAATTGTGATAGCTAAAAGTATTGATAAGCCAATCAGAAAGCTAGCTCATGCTAGTGAATACGCTATATTAGCTATTCTAGTAGTGAACAGTGATGAAAAGAATAGATTTACTGTTGGATTATTAGTAACATTCTTATATGCTTGTAGTGATGAATTTCATCAATTATTTGTTGTTGGAAGAAATGGAAATATCATAGATGTTTTAATTGATACTTCGGGAGCAACAATTGGATTACTTGTTAATCAATTATTATCAAAATTTCATAAGATGAAGGCATAATTGTCTTCATCTTTTCTTTATCTAGCTAATGTGTGATACAATAGAAAAGACAAAAAAGAGGATTATAAAATGAGTATTAAAAGAAGTAGTGGTATCTTGTTACCTATTTCAGCTTTACCAAGTGATTATGGTATTGGATCATTAGGAAAACAAGCCATTAAATTTGTAGATTTTCTTGTTAAGGCTAAGCAATCATATTGGCAAATGCTTCCATTAGGACCTACTAGCTATGGTGATTCTCCATATTCTTCTTTCTCATCTTATGCAGGGAATCCATATTTCATTGATTTAGATTTATTGATTGAAGATGGTTTACTTACTAAAAATGATGTTAAAGATTTAAGAAATGATAAGTATATTGAATATGGATACCTATATGAAACTAGATATATTGTTTTAAAGAATGCGTACTTAGCTGGTATTAAAAAGTATAATAAGGAGTTCAATGACTTCTGTAATGAGAACAGTAATTGGTTAGATGATTATGCTGACTATATGTCTATAAAGAAGTATTTTGGAAATGTCTCTTGGATTGATTGGCCTGAAAAGGATATTAGATTTAGAAAACCAGAAGCATTAGCTAAGTATAGAGTTCTTTTAAAAGAAGATATAGAATTCTATAAATTCATGCAGTATTTATTCTTTAAACAATTTAATGCTTTAAAGAAATACGCTAATGATAAAGGAATTAAGATTATCGGTGATTTACCCATTTATGTAGCTATGGATAGCGCTGATGTATGGGCTAATAAAGAGTGCTTTCAATTAGATGATCAATATGTACCTACTGAAGTTAGTGGAGTACCACCTGATTATTTCTCTGAAGATGGACAATTATGGGGGAATCCATTATATAACTGGAGTTATATAAAGAGTACTGGTTATAAATTCTGGATTGATAGAGTGGGTGGTACTAGCAAACTATTTGACGTTGTAAGAATTGACCATTTCAGAGGTTTTGCAAGCTATTGGGCTGTTCCTTATGGAAATAAAACCGCAAAGATTGGTAGATGGGTAAATGGTCCTAGAATGGACTTAATTGGATTACTTCAAAATTGGTTCCATAACGTTGAGTTTATCGCTGAAGACCTAGGTACTTATACTGAAGATGTTGGACAATTAATGAAAGATTGTAAACTTCCAGGTATGAAGGTTTTAGAGTTTGGCTTTGAAGCAAGTGGACCTACTTCACATACTCCTTTTACATATGGAAGTACAAATTGTATCTGTTACACAGGTACTCATGATAACTCTACAGTATTAGGTTGGAAAGCTCTAGCTAGTAAGAAAGATATTGAATATTCAATGGATTACATGAATATTACAGAGGATGATGATTTCGCTTTAGCCATGATTAAAGAAGGTATGAAATCTATAGCTAATTTGTTTGTTGCACAAATTCAGGATTACTTAGGCTTAGATGATGCTAGTAGAATTAATACACCAGGTACAGTTGGTAATAACTGGAAATGGAGATTAGATAAAGAGGACATTAATGATGAACTTGCTAATAAGATTGCAAAGTTAACATCATTATATGGAAGAGCAAAGTAAAAGATGGTTTAGGCCATCTTTTTATCTTTCTGTAGTAACAAATAATAATACGCAATCTATTTTGCTGTAATCATCATCTTGAGCAATCTCATTTGTCAAAATATAATATGTACCAAAGTAAGTAGTAAAACTTACTAAGAAATCATAACTACCATCAACAAATGTTAAAGTTGAATACTTATCTCGAGTATGATCACTAACAACATTGAATTTACCATCCAAGTAGTTAACGCATCTAATTATTACATCTCCTTCTTTAGTAGTAATACCAAAATCAAGGTGAGATTCTATATCATTAGATGTATCTTCAATGAATTGATCTAATAAATCTAAGTTATATGTTTTATTTAGAATATCATCATTAATAACTACTTGATATGATCCTAATCTACTAGGGTAATCTGGATAATCATAAACATGTGGTTTATTTGGATCTTGATCTCCTCGTCTGCATCCTGTAAGTGAAAGAATCAAAAATAGAATTAGTAATATACTTATAGTTTTTTTCATAAGCTGTTCCTCGTATATATTCTAACTCAATATGGATAATTAATAAATTGCTTATTATTAATGTCTTTTTTACATTCATATCTTTTGTGATATACTATTAACTGAGGTTTTATGCTATGGATTTTAAAGTAACTATTGAACAGTTTGATGGACCATTAGATCTAATGTTGCACCTTATTAAGGAGAAGCAGTTAGATTTGTTTTCACTTGATATAGTTGTTTTGACTGACCAATACATTAAGTATCTTCATGAAATGGAAAGAATGCAGTTAGATATAGCTAGTGAATATCTAGTTGAACTAGCTACATTAATTGAATATAAAAGTAGAAAATTATTACCAAATGATACTACAGAAGTTGAAGATGAATATGAAGAAGAAAAGCAGCATGATTTAGTTGCTAGACTTATTGAATATCAGAAGTATAAGGAAGCTAGTGGTAAGTTTGAAGAGCTTTATAAAGAAAGAAGTTTACTATTAGACAAGCCTCAAGAAGAAGTTGTCTCAGAATGGATGAATGAAAATAGCCAAGAAGGTCAAAGTGGTAATGTATATGACCTAATTAAAGCTATGCAAAGAGTAATTAAAAGATATCAAAAGGCTCAACCTTATGAAGTATCTATTACTCAAAAGAGAATTTCAACAGATGAGAGAATGAAACAGATTAAATCTAAGATGAAGACTTGGCCAAAGGTCTTTACTTTGAATATGACTTTAGATGACTGTCAAGACAGTTATGATGTTGTTGTTACATTCCTTTCTTTACTTGAATTATTACATTCAGGATTTATCACTTTCACTGTAAAGAAGGATGAGATTTATTTTAGCAAGGATGAAGGATAGTTATGGAGAATTTAAATAGTATTATCGAAGGGGTTCTATTTGTTGCTGGTGATGAAGGCGTTAGCCTAGATCAGTTATCAGTTGTATTAGAAATTGAAAAAGAACAATTAGAAACACTTATGGATAAGTTCATTATGGAATACAATGATGATATTGATAGAGGAATTGAAGCTATGTGTTTAGGAGGAAGATATAAACTTGTCAGCAAAGCATTTGTTCACAGCTACGCTGTAAAGTTATATGATGATCCAACTAGTAAACAATTCTCTCAAGCTGCTTTAGAAACACTTGCTATTATCGCTTATAAGCAACCTGTTACTAGAGTTGAAATTGAAGAAATTAGAGGCGTAAGTTGCGATATGATGATTAGAAAGCTATTAGCTAGAAATCTAATCAGAGAAGCAGGTAGATTAGAAACTGCTGGTAAACCTTTTACTTATGAAGTTACTGAAGAATTCATGGATAAGTTCTCTTTAGCTTCTTTATCAGAATTACCTGAACTACCTGATTACCAGAAGACAACAGAAGAGGAAGAGTTATTCGATTAATATGGAAAGATTACAGAAAGTTATTGCTCAGGCAGGTATAGCCTCAAGAAGAAAAGCAGAAGAATTAATTGTTGCCGGTAAGGTTAAGGTAAATGGCGAAGTTGTTACTGTATTAGGTACACAGGTAAAAAAATCTGATGTTATTACTGTTGAAAATGAAGTTATTAAAAAGGAAGAGCATGTTTATTACTTATTAAACAAGCCTAAGAAATATGTTTGTACTGCTAATGATGAACATGACAGAAACAAGGTTACAGATTTAATAGACTGTAAAGAAAGAATCTATCCTGTTGGTCGATTAGACTATGATTCTACAGGTATGCTTATCTTAACTAATGATGGTGAGTTCGCTAACATGCTAATTCATCCAAGATATCATGTACCAAAAAAGTATCATGTAACAATTAAGGGTGTATTAGATAAAAGGGATATCTTAGCTTTAAGAAGAGGTATTTTATTAGATGGTGTTAAGACGCTTCCCGCAGAAGTTACTTTAGTAAACTATGATAGGGAAGCAAATAAGTGTACTATTGATATGACTATCTATGAAGGAAGAAACAGACAGATTAGAAGAATGATTGAAACTTTAGGTTTTGAAGTAAGCAAACTACATAGAACTGAATTTGGTTGTGTAAAGGATCCTCAATTAGGTTCTGGTCAATCAAGAAGATTAAGACCTCATGAAATTAAGACATTAAAGCTAATGGCTAACGAAGGTAAAACTGAATAATGAGACAGTATTTTATTAATAAAGATTTAAACTTAAATGATGTTGTTGAATTAGATGATAAGCAAGTTCATCATGTTAAAGATGTCTTAAGAATGAAAAATGGCGATGCTATTAGAATTGTTGATAATTCTAGTAGAGTATTTATCGGTAGTTTATCAATCGATAATGATTATGTAACTGTTTCCTTGAATGAAGAAGGTCAAGCAAATGATACAGCTAATGATATTATCTATTGT
>JAZRWC010000100.1:0-11103 GCA_045599505.1 Erysipelotrichaceae bacterium
CCCGTCATACTATGAAAAGGACTACGATTGTCATCGTAATCCTTCATTTTATTTATTATTTGAGTTCAATACTGAATGTCTAAAGCAGACACACAGTTCGTTACAAGGCAGACACACTAGCTGGTGCCACCATTCTCTGTGGCCACACCAGATGGTACAAACCCTTAATCAATTTGTATTTTTTCGCCTTGAACCATCTGAGAGATTAATGATCTAGCCTGCTCTAATGAGTAGTTGTCAATCTCAACCATACTTAGTTCTGTATCTGGCATCATATAACCAACTGCCCAAATGCTTGAACCAGTAAGTGAGTATGTTTTTAATTCCCAATCGCTCATATCATCTAGTTGCATCTGGCATAATGCATAGATATCATTCATGGTGATATTAGTAGTAAACTTTCCTTCAACAGCGTCTAATAAATCTCCAATTCTTGAGATTACTGAAACGCTGCAAGCTTTCTTAATAGCTGCTTTTAATACTAATGATTGATGAAGATTTCTACCTAAGTCTCCAACCATTTCGCCAGTATCTCTTACATAATATCTTTCTCTACAATAGCCTAATGCTAGTCTGCCATCCAAATGAACCATTCCTTCTGGGAATCTTTCTAATGGATATGATTCATCATTCTCCCCATAAATTGCGGCTTTTGTTTCAAAGTAATAAGGGTTATTTACATCGATACCACCTAAGGCATCAACAATATCCTTAACACTTGAGAAGTTAACTCTCAAATAGTAGTTAATATCGCAATTTAGTAGGTTACCCATTGTTTCAACCCAACAGTTGATTCTCTGTCTTGTCATAGGGGAATGAGTAATCTTATCTTGACCAAATACTGATTTATCACTAACTAATTTTACATAAGCATCTCTTGGAACTGTAATCATTAAGATTTGCTTAGTTACAGGGTTAACAACTAATAAGATATTTACGTCACTTCTAACTTGGGCATCAGCCTTGATATAGTTGTAATTCCATTCATCTACACCAGTAACACCGATTGTAAATGTCTGTTTTGTTAAGTTGCTAACGGAAGTAGTAGCATCTACTAATGTAACCTTTTGAACACAAGTATAAATACTTCTAACCTTCTTATTGAAATCAGCGAAGTCATCGTTGTCTTCGATAATGTTAGCGTAAGCTTCATTCAACATGATAGCGTCGACTTCATTAGCATATAGCATTTCAACAGCTGTATAAATATCGTTAGCTTGAGTTACTACGATATCTTCACCTTCGATTTCCTTATTTACAACCTTTACAGCGTAAGATTGATAATCTAAGTCGATATCCTTTTGCACGGCAACAGTTTTACCAGCTAGGCTTTCAATATCGTTATAATTTGAATCGCTTAATACATATACATTAATGCTTAAAGCACCCTCATTAGGTACCTTAACAAACGCTCTTTCTAACTTACCTTTAATTGATGGTAAGGTGATACAACCAACTAACATTAATACGCTTAATGCTACACATACTATTGATTGAGTTATCTTTATCCAGTTTTTAAACATTGGTAATGCTGCAAAGATAAAGCCTATAACATCCACTATTAATAGTAATGCCAAAATTAGCACTAAGAATTTTCCTGGTAGTACATTAAAACCTTTAATCACAAAGAAAATTAATAAGCTAAAGACAAACATAAGTAACCAAGTAATCAAGGAAAACTGTTTAATCTTTCGCCTTCTCCTCTTTAATTTTTTTCGTAATATTTCTCTTTCTTCTGAAGTAATAGTCTTTCTTTCTGGCATAGAGTTACACTCCTTGTTATGTTTATTATATCACAATCACCTTGCAGATTTTTCTTATTTATAAAATTAAGCTATAATATAGCTGGTGATTATATGTATCATATTAAGGAAAGAGTTGTATCATTCGTTGAGGCAAAAAAGTCAAAGTTCTATTGTATACTAATGCCTATCGATGATGAAAAGAAAGTGAAAGAAGAAATAGCTGCGTTAAAAAAGGAATATCCTGCTGCCAGCCATTATTGTTATGGACTAGTTATTAAGGACGTTGTTAGAAGTAATGATGATGGTGAGCCAGCGACTACTGCTGGAAAGCCTATTTTAGAAGTTCTCAAAAACAAAGATTTAGATAATGTCTTAGCAGTAGTTATCAGATACTTTGGTGGTACCTTACTTGGTACTGCTGGTCTAGTTAAAGCTTATAGCCAAGCAACTATAGAAGCTTGTAAGCTAGCAACACTAACTACACCAACTCTAGTATATACATATGCCTTAAAAGTTGATTATTCCTTAACAAGCAAGATTGAATACTTTTTAAAGAATAACGCTACTATCGTTGATAGAGAATATGATGACTCAGTAACTTATATCTATCAATCATTAGTAGATTTATCAGAACAGATTAGACAATTAACATCAGGGAAATTCCTTCCTGAATTAATTGAAAGTCAAATTGAAGAATTCCCAGTAAACAGCTAGAAACCTAGCTGTTTTTTTAACCAAAAGAAAATGCCTAACTATTTCTAGTTAGGCATAAAGTTTTCTAAAATTTTAATTACTTAACAGCGTCGATAATCTGCTGGAAAGAATCAACCTTTAATGAGGCACCACCGATTAATGCACCATCGATATCGTTTTCAGCCATGTATTCAGCGATGTTGTTTGGCTTAACGCTTCCACCGTACTGAACTCTAACCTTTTCAGCAACTTCTTCACCAAACATAACTCTAACCTGGTCTCTAACGATTGCACAAGTGTTCTGAGCATCTTCCTTAGAAGCGCTCTTACCAGTACCGATAGCCCAAATTGGTTCGTAAGCGATAACCATTTCAGCAACCTTACAAGGATCAGCACCTTCTAAGTCAGCAGCGATCTGGCATCTTACCCATTCTTCAGTCTTACCAGCTTCATAAGTTTCTAAAGTTTCACCACAGCATAAGATTGGAGTCATACCAGCTGCGAATAAAGCCTTAACCTTCTTATTTAAAGCTTCGTCAGTTTCACCGAACATCTGTCTTCTTTCAGAATGTCCAATGATAACCCACTTAGTACCGATTTCTTCTAACATTGGAATTGAAACTTCACCAGTGAAAGCACCGCTAGCTTCAAAGTGGCAGTTTTCAGCTGCTACAACTAAGTTCTTAGAATTCTTGATTGTGCTCTGTAATGCCAAGAAAGAAGTAGCTACACCGAAATCAGCTGTTTCGATTCCTTCGATATATGGATCGATTGCAGAAACGAAAGCTTCAGCTTCTGCAATAGTCTTATTCATTTTCCAGTTACCAACAATAATAGGCTTTCTCATAGTCTTTATTATCTCCTTCAAATTACTTTTCGTTGATGCAGTCAACACCTGGTAAACCATTACCTTCTAAGAATTCTAATGATGCACCACCACCAGTAGAAACGTGGCTAACCTGATCTGCATAACCTAACTGCTTAATAGCTGCTGCTGAGTCACCACCACCGATGATAGTAGTTCCTTCACATGCTGCCATAGCTGCTGCAACTGCGTTTGTACCAGCTGCTAATGTAGGGTTTTCGAATACACCCATAGGTCCGTTCCAAACAACTGTCTTAGCTGCCTTAACTGCTTCTGCGAATAATTCAGCAGTCTTAGGACCGATATCTAAGCCCATCTTATCTGCAGGGATTTCGCTTGAAGGTACAACTTCAACTTCGATAGCTGCATCGATTGGATCTGGGAAGCTTACTGCTACTGTAGTATCAACTGGTAATAATAACTGCTTACCTAAGCTTTCAGCCTTAGCCATCATTTCCTTACAGTAATCAACCTTTTCTAAGTCAACTAATGAAGTACCAACTTCCTTACCCTGAGCCTTTAAGAATGTGTATGCCATACCACCACCGATAATTAATGTATCGCACTTTTCTAATAAGTTGTCGATAACCTTTAACTTATCAGCAACCTTAGCACCACCTAAGATACCAACGAAAGGTCTAACTGGATTTTCAACAGCGTCACCTAAGAACTTTAATTCCTTTTCAACTAAGAAACCACATGCACTTGGTAAGTACTGTGCTAAACCTACAGTTGAAGAGTGTGCTCTATGAACTGAACCGAATGCATCTGATACGAATAAATCAGCTAATGAAGCCCAATACTGTGCTAATTCCTGATCATTCTTAGATTCACCCTTTTCATAACGAGTGTTCTGCATTAATACGATATTGCCTTCTGTTAATTCAGCAACTGCGTTTTCTAATTCTGCGCCTCTTGTAGCGTTAACGAAAGTTACCTTTGAATCTGGTAAGTATTCCTGTAACTTCTTAGCGACAATTGACATATCGTTCTTCTTCTTAGCTGCTTCAACTTCTTCTTCAGTCTTCTTGAAGTCGATCTTACCTAAGTGAGAACATAAGATAATCTTTGCTCCGTTTTCTACTAAATACTTGATAGTTGGTAAAGCTGCAACGATACGGTTATCATCTGTGATAACTTCTCCCTTGTGTGGAACGTTGAAGTCGCATCTAACGATGACCTTCTTACCCTTAACATCAAGATCTCTAACTGTCTTTTTTGCCATATTAAAATTTTCCTCCTAAAAGTACATTTTGATTATAGCACCTTTTAAGTAATTTAAGTATATGATTGTGAAAAATTGTCGTTATTTACGCCACTTTTTTTGTACATTTACAAATATAAAAGTCCATCAAATTCATCACAAGCATAATATACTTTTAGATAGTAATTTATAGTATAATTATAAGTAGCATTTGGGAGGTGGCATTATGTTATCTGATATCGAAATCGCTCATAATACAGAGCTAAAACATATAAATGAAATCATTAAGAAGGTTGATATTGATCCAAAGTATGTCGAATATTATGGAAACTATAAAGCTAAAATTGACTATAAGCTAATTAAGGATTTAAAAGATAAAGAGGATGGCAAGTTAATACTTGTTACCGCCATCAATCCAACAAGCGCTGGTGAAGGAAAAACTACTACAACTATCTCTTTAGCTGATGGTTTAAGCAGAATTGGCAAGAAGACTGTCATCGCCTTAAGAGAACCATCTTTAGGTCCAGTATTTGGTGTTAAAGGTGGAGCAACTGGTGGTGGATATGCTCAAGTAGGACCTATGGAAGATATCAATCTTCATTTCACGGGTGACTTCCATGCAATCGGAGCAGCAAACAATCTATTAGCTGCTATGATCGACAACCATATTAAGCAAGGAAACAGCTTAAACATCAACCTTGAAAACGTTGTTTGGAAGAGAGCTGTTGATATGAATGACAGACAGTTAAGACACATTACTTCTGGTCAAGGTGGAAAAGCTGATGGTGTTGAAAGACCTGATGGCTTCTTAATTACCGTTGCCAGTGAAATAATGGCTATCTTATGTCTAAGTGAAAATATAACTGATTTAAAAGAAAGATTAGGCAAAATCATCGCTGCTTATAGCTATGATAACAAACCAATTACAGCTGCTGATTTAAAGGCTACTGGTTCTATGGCTGCCTTATTAAAGGACGCTATCAAACCAAATCTAGTTCAGACATTAGAAGGAACACCTGCTTTAATTCATGGTGGGCCTTTTGCGAATATCGCTCATGGTTGTAATAGCGTTAACGCTACTAAGTTAGCTTTAAAGCTTGGTGATTATGCAGTTACAGAAGCAGGATTTGGTGCTGATTTAGGGGCTGAAAAATTCTTCGATATTAAATGTCGTAAAGCAGGTTTAAATCCAAGTGGTGTTGTATTAGTCGCTACTGTTAGAGCTTTAAAGCTTAATGGTGGAGTAAGTAAAGAAGAATTAAACAACGAAAATCTTGTAGCTTTAAAAGAAGGTGCAGTCAACCTAAAACGTCACATTGAAAACATCAAAAATGTATTTAATATGCCATTAGTAGTAGCTATCAATAGATTCTACTCTGATAGTGAAGCTGAATTAAACTTCGTTAAAGAATATTGCCAAAGTTTAAATACTAAGGCTGTAATTTGCGAAGGATTCGCTAAAGGAAGCGAAGGTGCTGTTGAATTAGCTAAAGAAGTTGTTAAGATGACTGAAAACCAAAGTGAATTACACTTCTCTTATGACTTAAATCAGCCATTAGAAGATAAGATTTTAGCAGTTGTTAAAAACGTCTACCATGGTGATGGTGTACAATTCACAGATAAGGCTTTAGCTCAATTAGAAACTGTTAAGCAATTAGGATTTGATAACTTACCAGTATGTATGGCTAAAACTCAATATTCATTCTCAGATGACGCTAAAAAACTAGGCGCTCCAGAAGGATTCACCGTAACAGTTAAAACTGTAAGAGTATCTGCTGGTGCTGGATTTGTAGTATGTGAAACAGGCAATATCATGACTATGCCAGGTTTACCAAAAGCACCTGCTGCAGAAGCTATTGATATTGATGAAGATGGCGTTATTACAGGAATGTTCTAATAGGTGAACAGGATGAAAGAACATACACTAGAAAGTTTTGTCGAAGTATTAGCTAGCAAAAGCCCTACTCCTTCAGGAGGTGGAGCTTGCGCTTTAGCAGGATGCTTAGCAGCTGCTTTAGGCAACATGGTAGGCAACTTAACTATCGGCAAAAAGAAATATAAGCAATATGAAGAAGAGTTAATCGTTCTTCAAACTGAAATAACAGAACTAAGAAATCAATTGTTGGACTTGATTCAGTTTGATGCAGATTGTTTTGAACCACTAAGCAAAGCTTATAGCTTAGATAAAGCAGATCCTAATAGAGCTACTATTATGGAAGAATGTCTAAAGCTAGCAGCTAGTGCGCCATATAAAATCTGTCAGACTATTACCAAGGTAATTGATTGTTTAGAAGTACTAGAAGTAAAAGGTTCTACAATGGTAGTATCCGATGTAGCTACAAGTGCCTGTCTAGCTTCTGGTGCCTTAAAGGGTGCAGCAATCAATGTATTTGTTAACACTAAGCTAATGAAGGATGCAGATTACGCAACTAAATTAAACCAAGATGTTAATTCACTAGTAAACACATATACAACAAAAGCTGATTCTATTTACACAAGAATCTATGAAAGGATGATCTAATGGCAACATTATTAAAAGGTGCTGAGGTTTCCAAGGCAATTAACTTAAGAAGTACTCAAACTATCCAAGAGCTTAAAGCTAATGGTAAAAATGTTACATTGGCTATTGTCAGAGTTGGAGAAAACGAAAGCGATATCTCATATGAAAATACAGCTACTAAAAGATGCGATAAGCTAGGTATTTTAGTTAATAAGGTTGTATTACCATCTGATGTATCTGAAGAAAGATTTTTTAGCGTCTTGACTAATCTAAATGAAGATGTAACTGTTGATGGTATCTTAATGTTTAGACCATTACCTAAACACATTAATGAAGAGAAGGCGAGAAATCTTATCTCAATAAAAAAAGACGTTGACTGCTGCAAAGATGAATCTTTAAGCTCACTATTCACTGGCAAAAATGATTCATTTGCTCCATGCACTGCTCAAGCAGTAATGGAAACATTAGATTACTACAACATCGATTTAAAAGGAAAGAATGTTTGTATTGTCGGCAGATCACTAGTTGTCGGCAAGCCATTAGCTATGATGATGCTAGAAAAAAACGCTACTGTAACAATCGCTCATTCAAAAACTGAAAATCTTAAACAGATAACTTCCAAAGCTGATATCGTAGTTACAGCTATCGGTAAGAGCGAATTATTTAATAAAGAATACTTCTCTGAAAACCAGGTTGTAATCGATGTGGGAATCAACTTTAATGAAACTAAAGGAAAACTTACAGGAGATGTCGATTTTGAAAGTGTAGAACCAATTGTAGGTATGATTACTCCTGTTCCAGGAGGAATTGGTTCAGTAACAACATCTGTTCTACTATCTCATGTCATTTTATCTGCGAAAGGAAAATAAATGAAAACAAAACAACTTACTACAAATTCTTTGATGATCGCCTTAAACGTTATGTTGTGTATCGTTACTCCAATCAGATTAGCTAATTTCAAATTTACATTCGAAGCCTTTCCGATTCTAGTAAGCGCCATCTTATATGGACCTGCTAGTGGAGCAACTGTTGGTTTCTTCGGCTCATTTTTATACCAGCTATTGTTCTCTGGATATGGCATTACAGCTACAACATTATTATGGGTCTTACCACATGCAGCTAGCGGTTTACTAGTAGGATACTATTCTAAAAAGCATGATTTAAAACTTACTAGTGCTCAAACAGTATTCATCTGCATCATATCTGCTCTAACAGTAACTGCCTTAAATACGTTAGCTTTATATGTTGATTCAAAAGTTTATGGTTACTACTCAAAAGCATTAGTATTCGCTTCAATTCCAGTTAAGATTGCTGCTGGAGCTATGCTTGCTGTTATTTACTCATTAGTAATTCCAAAACTAACATCAATTTTGAAAACAATCAAATAATCAGCGAAAGCTGATTTTTTGATTCAATCAAAAAGGATTACTAGTCATTTTATAACTAATAATCCTTCTAAATAGCTAATTTATACTTATCAAGAACTTAACCCATAATGGGAAAACGACATAACATGATATTAATCTAGCAACTTGGATAATAGCGATCTTTGGAGAATCTCCACCTAAGTCACTAGCTACTAATGCCATATCTGAAGCTCCTCCTGGACAAGAAGCGAACATCGCACTAACCAAATCAACTTTCTTAGTCTTCCAGATACACCATGAAATAATAAAAACTATTACAACATATCCTAAAATCAGTAAAGCAGCTGGAATAAATAAAGTTCTTAAGTTTAAGAAGATATCGATTGTGATTGTTGAACCTACTAAGCTTCCCGCAAATAGCTGAACGAAGTTTTTAAAACGTTTATCAAGCTTAATCTTAGAACAGTTAACATTAAATATCATAACAAACAGCATTGATACGCTTAATGTTCCTGCTGGTAAACCAGAAATTTTTCCAATATAACCACCAATTAAACCAACAGAAATTACTACTAAATGCTGAGGTAAAAAGCTATCTGGTACTATCTTATCCAAAACATATTTATCAGAAAGTTTTAAAGTGTTTTTAATCTCAATTGGTTCATTATCTAATTTAGCTACCTTTGGAATTAATGTAGGGAAAACCATATAAGCTGAGATTAACCTCAATGACTGCATAAACGATACTAAAGCTGGATTTGCACCTAATTCATATGCCATTAATGTAGTATCTGTTACTCCCCCTGGTACTGCCATAAGTAAAGCTGTAGGGAAGTCGATTGAGAATACCATATTAAATAAATGACCAATTAAAAAAGTAAATCCCATATATATAACAGTTAATATAACTACTGGTATTGCTAAGCTTGTTAAGGTACCTAGATCTTTTCTTTTTAAAGATACACCAATATATGCGCCTGAAATAGCTTGCGTAAAGAATTTGATCTCGCTAGGCATAAAAGCTTTGCCAGTGGCTACATTAAAGATAGCTACGCCGATCATTGATCCTAACATATAAGATGCAGGAATCTTTAATTTTTTAGCGAAATATGCACCAATAGCCGCTGCTATAATAGTTAATATAATGTTTGTCCAATCCATCATTTCACCCATTTTTCCGTTAAATAATTAATTTTTAGTTCGTAAACAATATTACCATAAATTGTACATTTCAGTTAACTTATTACTCTATTTTTTCTTGTTTTAATAACTCACCTAATTTATATACTAAATATCTTTATTTAACAAGCAAAATTAAGTGATATAATAGGCATCGATGAATGAAGGTGAATATATGACAAACAAAAATCAAAAGAATATCATCCTAATGTACATCATCACATTTTTACAAGGACTAGTAGTTTATAGTACTATCGCTACCCTATATCGCCAATCTAGAGGTTTATCATTAGCAGACTTCGCTTTAATTGAAAGCTTCTCATTTGTTTTTACATTACTATTCGAGATACCTTTTGGATTTATTGGAGATAGTATTGGTTATAAGAAAACTTTAGTAATCGCTAATGGTTTCTATTTTCTAAGCAAGATAGTATTCTGGAAGGCTTATGGTTTTAATATGTTCTTACTAGAAAGATTACTTCTATCATTAGCTATTGCTGGATTATCAGGAATAGATATGAGTATACTCTACTTATCTAGCGATAAAAATCAAACTCAAAAAGTGTTTGGTCTATATGCTACCTTTGGTACAGCTGGCATGCTTGTATCAAGTGGTTTGTTTACACTATTTTTTGCCAACAACTATGATGGATGCGCAGTATCTACAATGATCTTCTATGGTTTAGCTTTTGTATTATCATTATTTATAGATGAGACAAAGCAAAAGGACAAGACAACTGAGAAGATTACGATAAATAATCTAAAATCAATAATTCTATCAACATTAAAGGATTATAAGTTTTTAATGATTTTATTATCAGTATCTCTAATTACTCAAGCTAGTTGGACAGTATCAGTAATGCTAAACCAAGGAAAATATGTATCATTAGGAATAAGTGAGCAGAAAATGGGTATAATCGCAATTGTAATATCAACTGCCGGATTATTCTCAGCGAGCATAAAATTCTTCACTGATAGATATGGATATAAGAAGATAATGACTCTAATATGTGTAATATTAGCTTCATGCTCTCTATTAATGGGTTATACAAAGATTGGAGTAATCGCGATATTATGTAACTTCCTTATAGACTTATCATATAGCTTATTTGCTCCGATGATAAATGAAATTGAGAACAAACAAATAACAATTAATGATAGAGCAACTCAATTATCAGTCTATGCAATGGTAATAGATGTATACTCAATACTATTAAATGTAGTTTTATCAAAAGTAGCCGAAATTTCAATAATCGCAATATTTATATTATGTACAATAGAGCATATTGTTGCATTAATAATTATCTTAATATTCTATAAGCAAAAAAGTATATCTGAATCATAGTAAATATGACTAAGATATACTTTTTTATAAAAAGGAAAATAATAATGATTAACGAACGATTAATCAAAAGAAAAACCGGCAACTTGCTATCTTCACAGGGGCATGCCCAACTATTTTCGCCGTTGAAGTGCTTAACTTCTGTGTTCGGGATGGGAACAGGTGTGTCCACTTCGCTATCGTCACCGGATCTTCTTATTAATTTAGA
>JAZRWC010000101.1:0-14315 GCA_045599505.1 Erysipelotrichaceae bacterium
AAAAAGGTCGCTCATACTTGAGCAACCTTTTCAAAATTCTAATGATTTTAGCACCATCTGAAGTCCACATCAGTTGGTACTATCTTGTCCCCATTTAGGAACTCATTTTTTTAGAAATCCACACTAGATGGTGGAGTCCCACTCATTTTAGTGAATAAAGTGTTAATGAAATAATAAGGGAATATTACTTTATTTCTCTTTCTTTTCTACCATTAATCTAGGTAAAAGTCCTGATTTTTGTAAGCGTGGTGCTAAAGCTAAATATAGTAAAGATGAAATAATAATAGCTAAGATTGCGTTTGTTGAAGTAGTCATTAAATTGAAACTAGCTAATGTCTTAGCAGCCTTCTCTGGAGCATTTATCACAAACTGGTAATAGAAATAACCAAAGATTGGTTCGAATACTACATTGAAGAACATACCACATGCAGTTGAAATAAACACAGCCTTAGCCAAGGCTTTTTCTTTTAAGTTCTTGATTTTGAAAAGTTTGTGAGCAACAAAGCCTGTTGTAACACCAATCATCATCTTTAAAAAGATTGTCTTAGGTGCTACTAATACATATCTAGGGTCAAGAACATCTCCAATACCCATACCGATAGCTCCTGCTAAGCCACCAGTAACCCCACCTAATAATAGTGAAGCTAGTACGCAGAATGTATTACCTAAATGGAAAGCAGTATGTCCACCAATAGTAGGAATACTAACTTTAAAATATGTAAAGGCAACATAACATAAGGCTGCCATTAAAGCTGTAACTGAAATTCGTAGTAAATGGTTTTTGTTTGACATAAAGAATATCTCCTTTTATACTTCTACTATAGAGTAAAACTGAACATATCTAAATATTCAGAATCAGTTTATTTCATAAGACCAGATTGGAGAAACAATGTTAACATACTACTTTCCAGAAGACACTAAAATAGATAAGTACCATTACTTATACAACTGTATAAAAGATGATATTTTATCGGGCAATATAAAGCCGCTAGAAAAACTTCCCAGCAAAAGACAACTAGCTAAACACTTAAATGTATCAATAATCACTATTGAAAACACATATTCTTTATTGTTAACAGAAGGATACATTTTTTCTATTGAAAAAAGAGGCTATTTTGTTAATCAGATTAATGTCATAACAAAAAATAAAGTCACAATCAAAAAAGATGAATTAGTTAAAAAGACAGCCAATCAATATACAATTAATCTAGCAACAAATCAGATTCCAGGAAGTATGTTCCCATATAATGCATTTGCGAAAATCACTAGAAGCATATTATTAGACCATCCTATTGAGATAACTTCAAGAAGTGGTAATACAGGAATTTTCTCCTTAAGAAAAGCTATAGCTGATCACTTAAACTCAAATCTAGGAGTTACTATCTCCCCTAATCAGATTATTATCGGTTCAGGGAGTGAAAACTTATATAACTTAATAGTTCAACTTTTCCCTAGAAACTATAGCTACGCCATTGAAGATCCAGGATATAAAACTATCTCTAATATCTATAAGCTTAACCAGGTAAACTACAACTATATTCCTATTACTGAAATGGGAATTAACGTAAAAATGTTAGAAAAGACAGATAGTAAGATAGTACACTTATCACCAAATCATCATTTCCCAACTGGAATATGCATGCCAATTTCAGCGAGATTAGATTTGTTAAACTGGGCAAACGATAATGATGGTTATATTATTGAAGATGACTATGACAGCGAGTTTAGACTAAAAGGTAAGATGATTACTCCATTATTTAAGCTAGATAAAAGCGAAAGAACCATTTATATGAATACCTTCTCTAAAACTATCTCCCCATCATTTAGAATTGGCTATATGGTTTTACCAGAAGAATTAATGAAACAGTTCAATGAGAACCTATCATTCTATAACTGCTCTGTATCTGTATTAGATCAATTGATTATCGAAAGATTTATCTCTTCTGGCATGTTTGCTTCTCATATCAATAAAATGAGAAATACTTATAAGAAGGTAAAAATGGAATTATTAGAAAAGCTAAACAAGTCCTCAATCATCGATAATATCACTATCATCGAACCTGATTCTGGATTGCACTTTCTAATCAGACATTTCTATGATATCGATGATAAATCATTAGTAGCTAAAGCTAATAGTTTATCATTAAATATTGGTTGTATCAGTGAATACTATCAAAACAGTTTTGATAGTCATACAATACTAATCAATTTCAGTACTCTGGAATCAAATGACATTGATAAAGCTATTAGCTTACTAGAAGAACTCTTCAAGAACGAAAAAACATTTACAAACTAAATCGTAGATGTTTTATTTTTTACTGATCTTTCAAATCTATATATGCAGCTACCATCTTATATAACATATAGGCAACCCCTAACGCTGTAATAGCCCCCATGACGATGGTAAATAATACTCCAAAATATGGAACCGGGCTAGCAGCCATACCAATAGCAGGACTATAGATAAGTATATCAAACAAGAATGAACCACCGATTACTACCACATCTAATAAAAGTAGTATAGGTAGTATCCATAAATAAGTTAGTGGTTTTTCCTTTTTAATAAATTTCATAAAGTCATCCTCTTTTTAATACAACAATTATACTACTAAAAGGACCACAAATATAATTGTATGTTATTATAGATGCATATTAAGACAAGGAGAAACACATGAACTACGCAAGAGTCGATTTACATTTACATTTGGATGGTTCTTTATACCTTCCTTTAGCTCACAAAGCTGCTATTAAATCTGGTGTTGTTAAGCCTGACTGCACTTTTGAAGAATACTATGATCTTAACGACATCACAAAGGCTAAAACAGCAGCTGAAGCTATCAAGATGTTCGATTTTCCATTAGCAGTTTTACAGACTGAAGATCAGATTATTGAAGGAGTATATCATCTAGTTAGAAGATTAGAACAACAAGAATTATTCTATGCAGAAATCAGATATGCACCTCAATTACATACAAGAGGAAAGCTTACTCAATATGAAGCTTGTAAAGCTGTAATCTCTGGAGTTAAAAAAGCTAAGGAAGACTTTCCTAATGTTGAAGTAAGAATCATCAATTGTATGATGCATGAAGGTCCAGACGCTAATTTCAATATGGCAGAAAACATGGAAACTATTGAGATAACTAGAAAGATCATGTTTGAAGAAAACGAAGAAATTCTAGTAGCTCTTGATTTAGCTGGTTATGAAAATAATGGTGATTTTAAGTTATTCGCCCCATTATTTGTTAAGGCTAGAGAATATGGAATTCCTTATACAATCCATGCAGGTGAAATGGGCTATGGCGAACATGTAGTAGACGCCATAAACATGGGTGCTTATAGAATCGGTCATGGTATTCAATGTGTCCAAAATAAAGAATGGCTTGATTTAGTCGTTAAGACTCAAATCCCATTAGAAGTATGTCTTACTAGTAACGCAGGTGGCAAAGAATACGGAAGACATCCAATTAGGGAACTAGTTGCTGCTGGAGCAAAAGTCACTTTAAATACTGATAATCTAACATATTCAAAGAACTCCTTATTTGGTGAATATGTTCAAGCTGGTAACCTTGGATTTGATGAAGCTACATTAAAACAATTTGCCTTAAACACTATTGATGCAGCTTTCTGTAAGGAAGATGTTAAGGCAAGAATTAGAAAGAAAATCGAAGAATTATAAAATGGCAGAAATGCCATTTTTTCATCAATTTATTTGTATCTTTTTTTCACATATTATCCAACAATAAGTGATTAATATCGTAAAAATTGTTATAATTAAGAAAAATATGTTTAGGGAGGATAATACTATGATTTGGAATATTGTTACTGATACAAGTAGTGATTTAAAAAATTTCGTTATCGACTATAACGACGATACAATTTTCTTTAACGCTGTTCCTTTTATCATCTCAGTTGAAAATAAAGACTACGTTGATGACGAATCTTTAGATGTCAATGAAATGCTTACTGCTATGGAAAATAGCTCTAAAATTTCTAAGACTGCTTGTCCTTCTCCAGAGAGTTTCTACCAACAGTTTATCAAGGAAGGAAATGTAATATGTATTACTATTTCTAAAAATCTTTCAGGAAGTTACAATAGCGCATTAGTTGCTAAAGATAATGTATTAGAGGAGAATCCTAGCAAGAATATTGATGTAATCAACTCAATTTCAGCTGGACCTTCACTAACTATTTTAGTAGAAAACATTATCGAAAATATTAAAGCTGGTGACAGCTTTGAAGAAGTTACTAGAAAAGCTCATGAAGACGTATATAATTGTCGTATCATATTCGCTTTATCAAGCTATGATAATTTAATCAAAAACGGAAGAATGAGCAAAATTACTGGTTTCATCGCTCAAAAGCTAGGCTTCTGGGGCATCGGTATTGGTTCTGATATTGGAACAATTATCATTAAAGATAAGTGCCGTGGAACTAAGAAGGCCGTATCTAGCATTATTAAGGATATGGAAGAAAGAAGAATCCCTACTAAAAAGATTCTAATCAACCATTGTTATGCTGATGAGACAGCTTTAGCTATTAAGAGTGCTTGTGAAGCAAGATTCCCAGGTTTAGAAGTTAGAATTATGAAGACAAGAGGTCTATGTGCTTTCTATGCAGAAAGAAATGGCTTATTAGTTGCTTATATTTAAAATGAGGATAATTATATGAGAAAAATTTGGTTAGATTGTGATCCAGGAATCGATGATTCTATAACAATGTGTTTGGCAAAGGCCAACAAAGATTTAGAAGTTGTTGGTATCTCTACAATTGCTGGTAATCAGACAAGTGATAGAGTTACAGAAAACGCTAGAAAAATGGCTGGCTTATTAGGATTCGATTGTCCTGTTATTAGAGGAGTAAGAGGTCCATTAATTCAGAAGATGGCTGTTGCTGACTATGTCCATGGTACTTCTGGACTAGGAGATTGTGTTTTACCTGATACAGATAAAACTGTATTAGAGGGTCATCCAATTGAACTAATGTATCAAGAGATGATGAAGGTTGAAGGTAAATTCACATTTATCTTAACTGGTCCATTAACTAATGGTGCCTTATTATTTAAATCATATCCTGATATCTTAGATAAGTTTGATGAAGTAATCATCATGGGTGGTGGTTCAACAATTGGAAATAAAGCTCCAATGACTGAATTCAATATATATACAGACCCTGAAGCAGCTAAGATTGTCTTCAACACACCAATCAAAATCACATTAGTATCTCTAGATGTAACTAACTATTGTGGTGTAACTCAAGCTATGGTTGATAGTTTAAACAATTCAAGTTCAATTATCCAGAACGCTTGTGGGCAGATGTTAAGATACTATTCAAGATATAGCCAGACAGTACATGAAGGAACATTTAACATTCATGATGCTTCTACATTAGTTTACTTAACTAATCCTGATGTATTCACTTATATTATGGTAACTTGCGATATTGATACTAATCAGGGTATCAATAGAGGTATGACTGTATGTGATAAGAGATTATTAAGAAACTTAGATGAATGTAATGTAAAACTTCTAAATTCAGTAAACGCTGAAGCTTGGAGAAATACAGTATTCTCATTATTATCTACCTTATAAAAGAGCAAATGGACTGCAAATGCAGTCCTTTTTTTACTTTACTTCGATTTCTTCATTATCATCTGGAACAAAAACATTTCCTGAGAAATATTCTTTAGCTTCTAATGTATATTTCTCTTTTCTTGTAAGAATTGTATCATCCTCAGTATGATACAAAATTAAATTCTTTACATTTAACTGTTGAGCTAATAAAGCATTATCCTTAACAGTAGCGTGATTCTTTTCATAAGGCTTAAACTTATCTCTATCTTGATATAAGCAGAATGCCTCAATCATTAAATAGTCGCTATTTTCAACATGTTCCTTATTGTTAGGATTATACGATTCATCACCACAACAAGCAACCTTTACTCCATCTTTTTCTACAGTGAAACCAAATTGCTTGTCTTTTGTAGATTGTAAATCAAAGAAGGTTACTTTCTTATTGTTGATAAGTAATGACTCTCCATCTTTTACTTCAATTAAGTGTAACTTCTTATCTAAAAATGATAGTTCCTTTTTATTGAACATCATATTAGCGATACTTCTTAAAATTGAAATTACTTCATCATGACCATAAATATTAAAGTCCTTATCAGTCTGTCCTCTAGCTTGACCTTGAAGTATTTTTCTAAGCATCCAGATGACACCCATAATATGATCTAAATGTTTATGAGTCACAATTATTTCATTCATAGATTTCCATGATAAACCACTAGTTTCTAGCTGAACAAATAACCCATTACCGCCACCACCATCAACTAGAATGTGTCCATCAATTTCGTCCTTGATCACAAAGCAAGTATTATATACCTTGGTAACAGCCGCGTTACCAGTACCTAGCATTACTAGTTTCATATTAATATTCAACCTTTACGCCAATAATGCCATACTTATAGATCCACTGCTTTAATTCTTCAGGATCAGATCCCTTATAGTATTCAACTAACATTCTTCTGAAATCTTCATCTTTATCCTTAATAATAGTGATAATACCACAACCATTATCAATCATAATCTTATTGGCAAATAGGAAAGCAGTTCTGATATTACCATCCTTGAATAAATGCTTGCCCAAAATATAAATCATTGCGTCAATTGCGATTTCAGTATTAGCTTTTGCTGGCTTATTAACGATATCTGATAATTCCTTAGCTTGAGACTCTGTTAAGAAATTAACCATTTCAGCATCCATACCCTTCATTAACACTTCATGAAGTTGGCATAAATATCCGTAATCAGCATCCTCATCTTCACTATCAAAAACAAACTGCCATGCATTTTCGAAGTTTTCCATAGCTAAATCACTAGTATCTTCAGCTAGTGACATACAGTTGCTAACTAAAACCTGTAGCTTTTCCTTAGCAAATTTGATGTTTTTTCCTCTACCCATTACATACTTGTTTCTCATAAGAATTACCATCCTTTTCTTTAATTAATAATATCAAAATTATGCCAATATTAAAAGAAGCTGAGTAGCTCAGCTTCTAATTAATGCCATAATTGATAATAAGGGATAATACTAATTTCGTCGATATATGCTTTCGCGAACTTTCTTTGTTCAAAGACATTGTTATCATGTCTTTCCTGCAACAATAACTTATTAGTCATATATCTGACATATAAAGCCTTCTTTAAGAAAAATGCATTACCTACTACTTTATAGATAATAGGCCCTCTCTGTTTAGAATCAAGATTTTCTAATTCTTGAGTAACGTTTTTGAACATTTGACTAGCGATTTTTACACATCTTTCTTTAGAGTCTTCCATATCTCCAAAGTATTTCATATCGAATCTTCTTTGAATATAGCCAGCAGTATTAGTTTCATCCTTAAGATTTTCAAAGATTGATACTATATCATTTCTCTGCTGTTTTAAGCTTACTGATACAATCTCAGATTTATCTGATTCTAGCGCATTTGCTGGTTCACATACACAATAGTACATTCCTCTAGTGATAATATAATCTTCATTTGAAATTAACATGCATCTGCTAACAGGTTTGCTCCAATAAAGAAGATATGGGATTTTAATAGCATCCTCTGGAATCTTTTCAATATCACGATAGCCAATTTTCTTATTGGCAATTAATTGATGTTGAATAGTTAATGAATAATTACGATATACGCATACATTTGGATCAATTGTTAATATATCTTCAAAAATATCTTTATTTTCGTCTTCAAAATCTGTCAAATAGTCTCTCAAATAGCCGTTGAAACAACGAGTAGTCGAAAACTGCCCATAATTATCAAGTAAATTAAATATTGCCATGCCCTGCCTCCATATTTACTTAACAAAATTATACCTCTTTTAACATACTATGTAAACGTTTACAATTTATCACTGGTTAATCCATTTCTGCAAAGAATTTGTTATAATAGAAAAGAGGTGCACTTATGGATTATAAGAAGATATTTTTAGATAACTCAATAGAGCTAAATGATGATCAATTTGCGAAATTGGAGAAATATGCTGACTTATTAGTTGAATGGAATGAGAAGTTTAATTTAACTGCCATAACTAATAGAGACGATATCTTCGTTAAGCATTTCCTAGATTGTTGCTTACTAGCTAAAGAATATAATCCTACAGGTACAATATGTGATGTTGGAACTGGAGCGGGCTTTCCTGGTGTAGTACTAAAAATATACAATCCAGATTTAGAAGTTTGTTTATTAGAACCTAACAACAAGAAAATCACATTCTTAAATGAAGTCATTCATCAATTAAATCTTTCTGGTATTTCAACAGTATGTGCTAGAAGCGAAGACTTCGCAAAGAACAATTTTGAATCATTTGATTATGTAACTGCTAGAGCAGTTGCTGCATTAAATATCTTATCAGAACTAACAATGCCTTTATTGAAAGTAAATGGTCACTTCCTAGCTATGAAGGGACCTAAGGGCAATCAAGAACTTCAAGATGCTAGTAAAGCTATTGAAATTTTAGGTGGAAAGGCAGTTAGAGTACAAACTTTAGGACTAAATGAAGAAAACACTCGTATTATCATAGATATTGAAAAGGTGAAACACACTCCTAGTAAATACCCAAGAAATTACGGTGCAATAAAAAAGAAACCTTTATAGGAAGGATAATATGTCAGAATTAAGAACAATCGATATAACCACAATTGAACCAAATCCCTATCAGCCAAGAACAGAGTTTTCTAACCAAGCAATAGAAGAGCTTGCTAGTTCAATAAAAGAGTCAGGCTTACTACAACCTATTACTGTTAGGGAAACTGATTCTGGATATCAGCTTATTTCTGGCGAAAGAAGATTAAGAGCTTGTAAGCTTTTAAATCTATCTGATGTTGAAGCTATCGTCATTAAAGCTAACGAAGTGGAAAGTGCAACACTTGCGATGTTAGAAAACATTCAAAGAGAAGATTTATCAGCTATCGAAGAAGCTAATGGCTATGTAAATATGATAAGACTTACAGGAATCTCACAAAATGAGATAGCCCAAAAAGTTGGAAAGAGCCAATCAGCCATAGCTAATAAAATAAGACTACTAAATTTAGATAATTCAGTACAACAGGCTATCTCTAATAAATCTATTAGCGAAAGACATGGTAGAGCATTATTATCACTTGATGAAGATCAACAAAAAGAAGCTTTAAAAGCTATCATCAAAAATGATTTTAATGTCAAAAAGACTGAAGAGTATATTAACACTCACTTTGCTCCAAAAAAGAAAAGAGGAAGATTACGTTGCTTTGGCGTAGCTGCCAGATTAATAATCAACTCATTCCACGAAACTTTCAAAAAGGCTAGAGAGTTAACAGACACAGTAGAATTATTAGAAAACGAAGATGAAGATAACTACATTATGACAATCAAAATCAAAAAACAGTCATAATATGATAGAATAAACTAACGAGGTACACATATGGGAAAGATTATCGCCATAACAAATCAGAAAGGTGGAGTTGGTAAGACAACAACAAGCATCAACTTAGCCGCTGGTTTAGCATATTTAAAGAAAAAGGTATTATTAGTTGACTTAGATCCACAATCAAATACTACTCAAGGTGTAGGATCAAGAAATGAAGTTGAATACAGCACTTACGACATGTTATTAAGAAATGTTGAAGCTGAAGATTGTATCATTTCTAAAAAGATTCCACCAATGGATTTAATTCCAGCCACAATCGACTTAGCAGGTAGCGATTTAGAAATGGCAAACTACGCTGAAGGAAGAGAAAGATTATTAAAAAACAAGCTAGATAAGATAAAGGATAAGTATGACTTCATCTTAATTGACTGCCCTCCTTCACTAGGCTTACTAAACACAAACGCTTTAACAGCTGCTGATGCAGTTATTATCCCAGTACAGTGTGAATACTATGCCCTTGAAGGGTTAACACAATTATTATCAACAATCAGATTAGTTCAAAAAATGTATAATCCTAATTTATATATTGATGGTGTCGTACTAACAATGTTTGACTCAAGAACTAATTTATCTACAGAAGTACAACAGGAAGTTAGAAAGTATTTCAAAGAAAGAGTATATAAGAGTTATATTCCTAGAAATGTTCGTTTATCTGAAGCGCCTTCTTATGGAAAGAGTATCTTTGAACATGATATTCGTTCTGAAGGAGCAAGGGCTTACGCTGCTTTAGCTAACGAAGTTATTTCTAAAAACTCATAATAGGAGGTTCTATGGCAAAGAAGAAAACTGGCGGCGCTTTAGGTACAGGTCTATCAGCTATCTTTGGTGAAGGTGTTGAAGACGTACTTAAGGATATTAATAGCCCTAAGATGGATGAATATGGATATAAAACTGTCTTAAACGTAAAAGAAATTCGTCCAAATCCATATCAACCTAGACGAGTATTCGACCAAGAAAAGTTGGAAGAATTAGCTAAATCTATTGAACAGCAAGGTGTATTCACTCCTATTCTTGTCAGAAAGACATTAACAGGTTATGAATTAATCGCTGGTGAAAGAAGATTAAAGGCTAGCAAGATAGCTAAGAAGACTACTATTCCTGCTATCGTAGTTGATTTTGATGATCAGGCTATGATGGAAGTTAGCTTACTTGAAAATATTCAAAGAGAAGACTTAAACGTAGTTGAGGAAGCTATGGCTTACGATAAACTAATGAAGTCATTAAAATGCACCCAAGAAGAGTTAGCTGAAAAGATTGGTAAAAGCAGAGCTCATATCGCAAATATCTTAAGACTATTAAAACTTCCTAAGGAAGTATTAAACTTAGTTGAATCTGGAAAACTTTCAATGGGTCATGCTAGAGCATTAGTAACTTTAGAAAAAGAAAAAGCTATTAACTTAGCCCAGAAAGCTGTTAATGATGGTTTATCTGTTAGAGAAATTGAAAAATTAGCTAACCCTCAAGCTCCAACTGTTAAAAAAGTTACTGAAAAGAAGCAGGATCCTTATATGAAGGATGTAGTTAAAAGTCTTGAAGATAAATATTCTACAAAGGTTAAGGTTACTAATAACTCAATCACTATCTCTTATGATGGTGTTGATGATTTAAATCGATTATTGGAACTACTTGGAATTATCGAATAGAAGCGAAAACATTCGCTTCTTTTTTTATCTTATAAGACCAAAAATATCAGAAAATGTTTATTATCTGTCTTTTTTGTACTATACCTATAATTTTACAAACATTTTTTGCGTTTTTTTTACAATATTGACATTTATTCACATGATATTTACGATATAGTATACTCACAGGATGAAATTATAATAGAAAATTAAAGGTGATAATATATGATAGTCAATTTCTACGTCTCCGATTCCGAAGTCGGTAGAAAAATATGCAACACTGACTCTAGAATAAGAGTCTCTAAATATACCAATTATCAACAGTTACTGTTCTCAGAGTTGATCCCATTAAGAAACAATGTATTCGTTATTGATTTAGATTTCAAAGACATTACTAGTCCAGTTAACGCTGCTAAGCAATTAAGACAAAAGTATAAAGATTGTCAGATAATTTTTATTGGTTCATTAGCCAATTATGATCCTGCCATCTATACAGTAAAGCATAAATTCTTTATTCCAAAGGAATCTATCGATGAATGTTTAGAAACAGCTATAAAGATAGCTGCTGATAGCTTTAACTCGAGAGTTATTTTTATTAATTCTTATAATACTTTAGTTAAGATTAATATCGAAAATATCCATTATATCGAGCGAAAAGGTATTGAAAGAAGGACTCACTTCTATTTAAATAATGGTGAGGTTGTTTCATGTGATGCAAAACTAGTTGATATTGAAAATTATCTTCCTGAAGGAACATTTATCAGATGTCATAACAGTTTCTCAGTTCCTATTGATAAGATTGCTAAACTATCTAGATCTACTGTTAAGTTAGCTAGCGGACATGAATGTCCTGTTAGTAGATCACATTATGAAGAATTAAAGAACTGTCTAGAAAACTCAACTCTAGAATTATTGGACTAATTAAAAAGGACAAAACTGTCCTTTTAATATGTCAAAATTTCGTATCCTGTTTCAGTAACTAATACTGTATATTCCCATTGGGCGCTTGGTAATCTATCCTTTGTTGTGGCTGTCCAACCATCAATCTGGCTGATCTTTACTCCTGACTTTTTCATATTCAACATTGGTTCAATAGTGAAGATCATACCTGGAACAAGCAACATACCAGTATTCTTCTTACCATAATGGAATACAAATGGATCTTCATGGAATTCGTTTCCTACACCATGTCCACCAAAATCTCTAACTACCTTGTAGCCGTTTTTTAAGGCGTGCTGTTCAATAGCGTAGCCGATATCTCCTAAAAAGCCATACGGCTTTACTTGAGCTAAGCCGATATCCAAGCATTGTTTGCATACATCCACTAATCTCTGCTTTTCTGGTGTTGTCTTACCGATGACAAACATTCTGCTAGCATCTGAGTAATAACCATTGTAGATTGTTGAAACATCTACATTAATGATCATTCCTTCAGTTAATACCTGCTTTTTAGTTGGAATACCATGACAAACTACATCATCAATTGATGTACATACATGCTTTGGAAATCCACCATAGCGATACGGAGCACAAATAGCTCCATGAGCAGTAGTATACTCTTCTACCCAATCATCGATATCTTGAGTAGTTACACCAGCTTTAATTTTGCTGGCAACATAATCTAATACTCCTGTATTGATTTTAGCTGATTCTCTAATTCCTGCTATCTGCTCATCAGTCTTTATAATTGATTCCTTAGGTACAATATAGCCTAAGTCCTTATATTCTTTAATCTTTTGTGCAACTTCTACCTTCATACTACTCTCCTGTGTAAGATCCTGTAATATTGAAAATCTTAACACCCTTCTTAATATTTCCACTTGTTAGATTTGTATCACCTGGAATGATGATATCATCAGGTAAATACACACCTTTATAGATAATATAGTCACTAGTTGATGGAGTAATTAATGTTTTTCCTGTATATGTTTGAATAGATCCAACAACCTTTTGACCATTAGCATAAGCAGTATAACCAGCTAATATATCTTCTGCAGTGGCAGTTGCCTGAGTAGTGTCGATATCAATATATGTACCAGTAACTAGCTGTCCTCTTACATATGCTGTCTTACCTTCTCTAATATCTTCACTTGTCGCATTAGCAGTGGCTGTAATAGCATAACCCTGGCTAATATAGTCAGCAGTAATCTTTTCTGTCATTGATTGTTTCATCACAAAGAATGTAGCAACCATTCCAACAATAATACAACATACAGCTAATAAGAATGCATTTCTTCCGTAATGAGGAATAACATATTCGTATTCATCATCGTCATCCTCTTCTGTAGATTGTTCTGGTTCAGCAGTTTCTTGATTAGATGCGATTTCTTCTTCAGTCATCTGATCAGTAAACTCTTCCTTATCAAATACCTTTGTACCATCATCAACATTTTCGTCATTATCTAATGTAAAAGTCATAGTATGTTCTATTTCAGCTTGAGTTTCTTGGTTAGAATCATCAACTACATCAAACTTTTCTAACTGCTCTTCAATCATTTCATCTTCGTTTTTAAATTTGAATAGTTTCATGATTATTCACCTCCCTCTTCCGTATTAGTATTCCACTCTCTATAAGAACCTCTTACATTAAAGATGGTTACATCATGTTTAATATTTGAACCAACAAAATCGCTGTCACCCTTGATAACGATATTACCAACTACATATACATTACCTTGAATTGTATATGCTTCATTTTTTGGAGTGATTTCATCAGCTGGTGTAGTATTTAATGTACCAACTACAAGCTTGCCATCAACATAAGCTGTCTTACCTCTAACAATCTTATCTGATGTAGCTGTAGCATCAGAAGTATCAAATACCTCAATAACACCATTTAGTAATTCACCTTGTGATACTGCTGTTTTGCCTGAAACGATATCTTCGCTAGTTGCTGTAGCATCGCCAGTATAAACATAACCATCATCAAGCATATGATTTAAAATCTGTACTCTTAATAATTTATCTGTAGCGAAATAACCTAATACTGCTCCAAGTAATAATCCACTTAAAGCGATTATAGCCATTCCAATTACAACCTTCTTTGAATCATTTGATGTATTCACACAAATTCCTCCTATAAGCAATGTTATTATATAACATTTATAATCTTTTGAAAAATTACCTTAATCCGTAATATCAGCTAAAGAATATTTTATCATCTTTGCCAAATCATCTAATGTTACTTCAACCTGATAACCGATTCTTCCTGCTGAAAATATAATAG
>JAZRWC010000102.1:0-7127 GCA_045599505.1 Erysipelotrichaceae bacterium
TGATGCGTTTTTTTCTTACTATGATAATAATTTTAATCATTTGTTTTTACCAATTAGGAAATGTAGTTTTTACGTCCTATCCAATCAGCAATATTTCAGTAAAAATAAAGTTGTTGAATTAAGCGATTTAAATGGTTGCAATATTTTTTGCCCTAATCCCAATAGATCCAAATACAAGATGCTATTCGATAAACTTATTTCAAATAACATAAAATTTACAATTACTCAAGAAACTTCCCCTAGTATGGTCAAACAAAAAATACTAAGAGGTCAAGGTGTTACTATTATCCATGATGAGTACCTTGATCTATTTAAAAACTCTTTTAAAATTTCAAAAATTAATATTCCAGATACCATCAAATATGGCATTTACTATTCAGAAAAGGAAGAAGTGAAATCTCTTATTAATACGCTAAAAAAAGTAATATGATACAGCAACAATCATATTACTTTTTTTCACTTTCCTGTTCTTTAATAACTAATATTGAAAAAACTATCACTATCACAAACCCAACTGTCTGGAATAAAGTAAGTCTTTTTCCATAGATGAAATACTCCATAATGGCAGTTGTAACTGGAAGAATATTTAAAAATACTCCAGAAACAGTCAATCCTAAATCTACTAGTCCTTTCACTTCAATTAACACTCCAATACCACTAGATAGTATTCCCATAAAAACTAATTGAAATAGTAATGTCGATGTTGGTATAGCTTTAGTAGGTAAATGAGTTAAGGCGATAGGAGCCATCATAATCAGGGCAGCTATCATCTGATATAAAGATATTTGAGCACTAGAATAATTGTTATTCAGTTTATTAACTACTATTCCATATAGTACCCAAACACTTACACCTGCTATACAGCAGATAACCGCAATAATAGTACCTTTATCCAATCTACCAATTTGAGCCCATAAAATCATGACTACTCCTATAATAGTCATACATATTTCTAAAAACACCTTTTTAGAAAGCTTGTCATGATTCATAATTGTCTCTACAACTAAAGAAGCAATAGGCAAAAAGCCAAGCATAATAGTTACTAATGCTCCAGAAGCGTATTTTAAGGCTGTATATTCAAAATAGAAATAACATAAATCACCTAACACACTAGAAAAAACTAATATAGGTATATCCTTAGCATTTGGTTTAATGATTCCTTCAGTGTATTTCACAAATAACAACATTGGTAAAAATGCGCTAGCATATTTACAAAAAAGGACAAAGATCTGATTCATATCTTCCACTGCACTACTTACAGTTAGAACATCTAAAGTCCAAATCATTACTAATGTTATCATCAAAAAATTACTGTTAATCTTCTTCATAAAATTTTCTTCCACTAACAATTATACTACCCAACTAAAAAGGTCACAAATTGTGACCTCTACCACTCTTGTATACCCTGCATTAATGTTCTAATTACATAAGGAAGTTGTCTTTGCCAGTCTGCTTCTGAATGTCTTCCATCAAGAATTACTCTGCTAGTAACTAATACTCCTTTTTCCATTAGTGCATAATTAACATCTCTAAATTCATCTAAAGCTAAAGGTAAATCTAAATCCTTTGTTCCATAATCCATATATAAGATAGTATTTTTAGCTATATTGCTTTCATAGATTGTTTCTTGCATCTTTCCACAGCTAATCTGGAAAGCAGGAGAAAGTGCAGCACCTCTAGAGAAATATCTATTAAACTTGATTACACCATAAGCAGCTATTAAGCCACCCATGCTTGATCCAGCTAAGAATGTATATTTTCTACTCTTTAAAGTTCTATAGTTTGCATCAATCATAGGTTTTAGTTTTCTAACAAACCATCTTAATGTCTCATTACCATAATACTCATTTCTGAATTCAACATTCCAATCTTGAGGAACTGTTATTTCAAAAGGAGCATATTCATACATTCTGGCTTCATCAGGATTTTGATTGCATTCTAAAGCTACAACGATTAAATCTACTCTATTAGCATCTAAATATTCTTTTAAGCCCCAGCTTTTACCAAAAGCTGCATCGCTATCAAAAAACACATTATGACCATCAAACATATAAAGAACTGGATATCTTTTTTCTGGTTCTTTATTATAGCTTCTTGGTGTATAAACGTATAATCTTCTTTTTTCTACTCCTGTAAAAGCAGGAAACTTAATGTTAAATGTCTTGACCATAAATCCTCCAAAACAATACAACTATTCTATCCCAAAAACTAAAAAAAGCAATACCACTTAACGATGATATCGCTTATCTATATACTCTTTGGTAACTTCTTATCAACGAAATAACCAATTACTAAACATAAATAATCTGCTAAGCAAGCTACTGCGTTATTAGCTAACTTAATTGAAATAGCTGTTTTGAAAATAAACCACTCAATAATAGTTTTAGCTCCTACTAATCCAATTACACATCCTATCAAACAACCTACAAAGTAATTCTTATTATTTTTAGCTAGTAAAGCTATAAAGAAATTAGCTATAGTCCAAGCTACAGAAAATCCATGTACTCCAAACAACAAACTTTCAATAGCTACTGATAAACAACCTACCCAAATCGTCCCAGATAAGTCTAATCTAATTAAGGCTATAGCGAAAACAACATATCCCAAATCAAGCTTGATATTGCCAATTAATGGAATACGCATAAAGGCGCTTAATACAACATATAGCGCAGTTAATATCGAAATAAGTGTTAGTCTGTGTGTATTTTTCATGTTCTAATCATAGCACTTTTCTAATTTTACTTCTAACAAAAAGGAGCTATTAAGCTCCTACAAGTCATTTATTTAACATCATTCTTTAAGATTCTTTCGTATAAATAGATCTTATCTGTTAATTCTCTATTTCTTAAGTAGTCACTACCAGTCCAGAATCTTTTATAAGATAATGCTTCTTTTTCCATTTGTAACTCTTTTATTTCCACTAATATAGCTTCCTTATTCATTCAATCACTCCTTTCTAAACTAGGGAATTACTATTATATACATTTTAAAAGATTTGTCAAAAAAAGAATCCTTATACATTGTACAAGGATTCAATAATACTACTTAACGCTGAATAATAAATCAGCATATGTTGGATATGGCCAATAATCTCTAGCAACCATTGTTTCTGCCAAATCAACATCTTTTCTAATAGAGTTCATTAATGGAATTAATTCATCTCTAATTAATTCAGCCTGTTGTAAGCCAATCTTTACACCAGCAACTTTTTCTCTTAACTGATCTAACTCATTTACCTTATCGTAAATTGATTCAGTTAGTTCAGATAACTTGCTAGCAGTCTGTAAATCATACTTGCTTGATAAGCCTAACTCATTTTTCTTATAAATCTTATCAACTAATGAATTAGTGTATTCGCTAATTGCTGGTAAGATATCTCTTCTTACCATATCGCTAGCTGTATTGCCTTCAATAGAAACTGTCTTACAATAGTTTTCAATATTGATATCTACTCTAGCCTTAGCTTCAACATAAGAGTAAACCTTCTGATTCTGTAACATAGTTACATTCTTTTCATCTAATAAGTGAGGTAAGCAGTCAACTGTAGTTGGATAATTAGATAATCCTCTAACTTCAGTAGCTTCCTTAACCCAAGCATCATCATAGCCATTACCATTGAAGATAATTCTCTTATGATTCTTGATAGTTTCAACTAATAAAGAATGTAATTCCTTGTTGAAATCCTTAGCGTTTTCTAATCTTTCAGCATACTTATCTAATACTTCAGAAACTGAAGCGTTTAACATAATATTGCAGCAAGCGATTGAATCATTAGAACCGACCATTCTGAATTCAAACTTATTACCAGTGAATGCGAATGGTGAAGTTCTGTTTCTATCTGTAGTATCCTTAGCAAACTTAGGTAATACATCTACACCAAGTTTCATAGTGTGGTTCTTTTTACCAGCATAGCTCTTACCAGTTTCAATAGCTTCTAAAACAGCTGTTAATTCATCACCTAAAAACATTGAGACGATTGCTGGAGGAGCTTCGTTAGCACCTAATCTATGGTCGTTACCTGCTGAAGCAACAGAGATTCTTAATAAATCCTGATATGTATCAACAGCTTCAATTACTGCTACTAAGAATAGTAAGAATTGAGCGTTTTCATATGGAGTATCACCAGGAGATAATAAGTTAACACCTGTATCTGTAGCGATAGACCAGTTATTATGCTTACCAGAACCATTTACACCTTCAAAAGGCTTTTCCTGTAATAAGCAAACTAAATGATGCTTATTAGCTACTCTTTTCATAACTTCCATAACTAGCTGGTTATGGTCTGTAGCGATGTTTGTAGTTTCATAAACTACAGCTAATTCATGCTGTGCTGGAGCTACTTCATTATGTTCTGTCTTAGCATATACACCAAGCTTCCATAATTCTTCGTTAACTTCATTCATAAATTCAGCTACTCTAGGCTTGATAGCACCAAAGTAGTGATCATCTAACTGCTGTCCTTTTGGAGGAACTGCGCCAAATAATGTACGACCTGTAAATACTAAATCAGGTCTTTTTAAGAATACATCCTCATCAACTAAGAAGTATTCCTGTTCTGGTCCTACTGAAGTCTTAACTGTCTTAACATCAGTATTACCAAATAGTCTTAAGATTCTTAAAACTGATTTATTGATAGCTTCCATTGATCTTAATAATGGAGTCTTCTTATCTAATGCTTCACCTGTATATGAACAGAAAGCTGTAGGGATACATAATGTTCTTCCCTTAATGAACGCATAGCTAGTAGGGTCCCAAGCAGTGTAACCTCTAGCTTCAAATGTTGCTCTTAAGCCTCCTGAAGGGAAACTTGAAGCATCTGGTTCACCTTTAATTAATTCCTTACCAGAAAATTCCATAATCACAGAACCATTAGGTGCTGGATTGGCGAATGAGTCATGCTTTTCAGCTGTGATACCAGTTAATGGCTGGAACCAATGAGTAAAATGTGTAGCGCCTTGCTGGATTGCCCAATCCTTCATTGCTTCTGCAACGGCGTTAGCTACTGACAAGTCTAACTGTTCAGACTGATCAATAGTTCTCTTTAGAGTAGCGTAAACTTCTTCAGACAAGTATTCTTTCATAACTTTATCGTTGAATACTCGAGTGCCAAAATAATCCGAAATCTTAGTCATAATACCATCTCCTTTACTTATTGGGTTTTCACCATTGACTAATAGTTTATACGTAGCAAATTCCTATGTCAACAAAAACTTTCATTTTGTTTTTGTTTATTTTTTCACTATTTTTCTATGCATTTTTCAATCATTTTTTCATAAACGGAGTATAATAATTTCATGTTGTTTTTTGTGTAGGGAGGTCAAAATGGAAGATACTATTTTATCAGGAAATATATTTAAAGCCTTAACAAAAGTAGCTGTCCCATTAATGTTAATTAATGTCATTAATGCCCTCTACTCTCTAGCTGACACTTACTTTATTGGACGAGTTGGCGAACTTCAAGTTGGTGCCATCTCTTTAAGTATGCCTATAAGCGATTTAGGAAGAGCCTTAGCTACTGGACTAGCTGCAGCTACTATGGCATTAGTAAGCAGATATGTTGGAGCTCAAAACAAAGAAAAAGGAAATCACGTAGCTACATTAATAATGGGATTATGTATTATCTTTGGTATTCTATCTGGAGTGATCGTATTATTATTCATCGAACAATTATTAATGTTAGTAGATACACCTGCAGAAATATATTTAGATACTAAGACTTACTTATCAGTAATGGCCTTTGACTATCTGTTTATGTTTATTCTTACTATCTTCTCTGCAATAAGACAAGCTAATGGAGATACTAAAACAGGCTTATATATCAACTCAGCAGCTGGTATATTAAATATCATCTTAGACTTCTTCTTTATTGAAGTGTTCTCTTTATCAATATTTGGGGCTGCATTAGCTACAGTATTATCTAAGGTATTAGTTACCCCTATAGCTTTCTATATCTTATTAACATCAAAAACTAGCACTACTATCAACTTTAAGAAGTACAAGTTAAATATGAATATCGGTATAGAAGTTTTTAGAATCGCTATCCCTTCTTCAATAGGATACTTCCTATCATCAATCGGCTTTTTAACTATGAATAGATACATCGTATCTTATGGAACTTTAGCGATGAGTGGCTATGGTTTAGGTAATAGAATTGGTGATATATTCTATATCCCAGTAGGTGGTTATGGCGCTGCCTTAGCACCATTTATCGGTCAGAACTTAGGAGCTAAAAACTTTGATAGACTAAAGAAATCATATAAAGTGGCATTATGGATATGCATAGTATTATCACTAATCTTAAATACAATCGGAATTATGTTAAGAGTTCCTTTAATCACTTTCTTTGTTAAGGATGCTTCTGCAGAGTTAATCAAGCAAGCTAGTGGCTACTTATTATTCTCACTTGGAACAAGTATATTCGTTACATGGCACGATTTACATAGAGCTGTATTCAATGGAACTGGAAATGCCAGCGTTGCTCTACTAATCAATATTTCAAGACTATGGTTATTACGAATTCCATTAATCTACCTATTTGACAAGTTCACTAACTATGGAATTACAGGTATCTGGTTAAGTATGTTTATTTCAAATATCGTAATAGCTGCTTTAGGAGAATTCTGGTATCAGAAATACTTCTTAAAGGTTAAGCTAGTACAGTACGCTAAAGCTAACGATTAATAGCCAGACTCCCAATTAATGTGATACAATATATTTACAAATAAGTTGTATTTTATAATAAGGAGGAACTATGGATAACATTGAAATCATTATACCTAGTGACAATCATGATGATTTATCTATAAACGCTAATGAGATTTCTAAGTATTTCAAATATCTGTTCTACTTTAAAATTATCTTTAACATTATAGATATAATTAGAAATATCGTTAAATGGGAACCAAAGTTTGATATCCCTCCTCTTTTGGGAACATTTGTGACAATCTATTTGTTTTATTGTATTAGTAAATACATCAAGGACTATAAAGAAATTATAGTTGTTTGGATTGCCACTTCAGTATTAGGATATATAACTTCTTATTTTAATGATGGTTCGTTCGGTACATTGCTTATCACACTTATAGCTAGTGGTTGTTCAATCTATGTAACGTTGAAATATTTGAAAA
>JAZRWC010000103.1:0-3599 GCA_045599505.1 Erysipelotrichaceae bacterium
CCTAAAGCAGTCTTATCATAAGTTAATAATCTGCTAGTTTGATGAGTTTTACATTCTCTAGTGTCCTTGTTGATAGTATTCTTTACTACCATTGACGTGTTACCTTTACTTAAAACTACACCGAAGTTTTCGAT
The DNA here is from genome assembly GCA_045599505.1 of Erysipelotrichaceae bacterium. GTDB lineage: Bacteria > Bacillota_I > Bacilli_A > Erysipelotrichales > Erysipelotrichaceae > UBA1783. Next base: position 135 of record JAZRWC010000103.1, read on the forward strand.
ATTAGCGCTTGTATAGCTAGCTAAATGTTGAGTATTCTGATTGAAGACTTTCTTAGTACCATTTAATGATACTGAAAGCACTCTTAAAGAAGCTCCCTGACCCTTTAAATCATAATTTGAATTAGTTAATACTTCATATTCATTTAATTGTGAATATGCGATTACACTATTACTATCATTTTCTAAACAATAGTTATCATTTAAAGTTAGCTTGCCATTTGTGTTATTTAATAATAGACAAGTAAAATCACTATCTCTATTAACATTAGCTTCAATATTCAAGGTTAAAGGTTTATCTCCTTCCGTTTTAATGATAAGAGTAACCTTACCATTTACCTCGAAAGAAAGATCACTAGTTTCTAATTCGTTAGAGCTAACAGTGATTACCTGATTTTCTTTCAAAATCATTTTATCCATTGTTCTTTCCTCTAACGTTATTTGCACAAGCACCTAAAGAAATAGCTACCTTAGGTTCTTCTTTTTCTAAAGTGATGTTCTTTTCCTTTAATAGCCATTCGTAACCTTCACTATCAATCTTCTTTACTAATGAACCATCTCCACTAGTAACGATTTTGCCATTTACTAATACATGAGCAAATGTTGGTTTTACTAAATCATAGAATCTTTCATAGTGAGATACGACAACTAAACCCATTGGACTTTCCTTAGCTAAGGCATTGATGTTATCAGCAACAATCTTAATTGCGTCAACATCTAATCCCGAGTCGATTTCATCTAATAAGCTCATCTTTGGCTTTAACAGCTTCATCTGAACGATTTCATTTCTCTTCTTTTCACCACCAGAGAAACCTTCGTTGACAAATCTATGAGCCATTTCACTCTTTAACTGTAAATCAGCGATAGCTCCATCAAGTTCTCTGATATATTTGAATAATGATACTGGCTTTTCTCTATGGGCATTTACTGCTGCCTTTAAGAAATCGCTATTAGTAACACCGCTAATTTCGCTTGGATATTGTAAAGCTAAGAATAAGCCAGCCTTGCTTCTCCTATCAACGCTCATAGCTAAAACATCTTCACCATCTAGTGTGATGCTTCCTTCTGTTACCTTATATTTTGGATGACCCATAATAGTCATTAATAATGTACTTTTTCCATTACCATTAGGGCCCATTAGAGCATGAACTTCACCAGTATTTACTGTTAAATCAACACCCTTTAAAATCTCTTTATTTTCAACACTTACATGTAAATTTTTAATTTCCAATGTACTCATAGCCTTCATCTCCTTTAAGCCACAATACATTATAGCATAATAATCTTAAATATGTTATTTTTCGTTTTCCTTATTATTATATGTATTTGAATTACTCAAACAAATCAATTATAATTAAAAGTACGGATTTGGAGGATTATATATGGCAAAATTCTTAAAAGAAAATTGGTTCGTTGCCGTTATCGCTGCATTCTTCTTATGCATTTCCATCTTCTATGCTGTATCAACTACTAAGGATAATCTTCCTGGTAAGACAGCTAATGGAAAGGACGTAGTATTCTCAGTCGATGACACAAACGTAACTGCCGATGAATTATATGACGAATTATTCAAGACATATGGCAAGAACAATTTATTCTTAAAGTTCTTCGAAGGTGTAATTGATGCTTCTGTTAAGGAAGATTCAGCTATGACTACTGAAATCAACAATTCAATCGCATCTACTATTAATTACTATGCTCAACAGGGCTATAACGAAGAATACTTAAATCAGTTATCTCAATATTACTATGGCTACCCTACTTTTAGAGAATATGTAAAGTATTCTATTAAGGGTGAAAGATTATATGCTAGCTATATTGAAGAACACAAGGATGAATACGTAACTGATGCATTCATCGCTGAAAATTCACCAAGAGTTATCTCTTACTGCTTAATCAAGATGGATAAGCCAGCTGAACCAACAGCTGAAGAAACTGATAGATTAAACGCTGCTAAGGATGCTTGGAACAGTGACAAGTACAATGTTAACAACTTTGACGAATTCGCAAAGAAGTTCTCAGAAGATACTTCAACAGCTCCTAATGGTGGTAAGTTAGGCTATATGGATAAGGATGCTCAGCTAGTTGAAGCTTTCTTAAAGGCTGCTTTAGCTTTAAAGGAAGGCGAAGTTAGTGAATGGGTATACGATTCTAACTATGGCTATTTCTTGATCAAGTGTGATTCAACAAGCTATGAAGATTACAAGAGTGAATCAGCATTCGTTTCTGCAGTAATCTCTGCTAATGAAGGTTTAAGCAATAAGATCATTTGGGAACAGTCTCAGAACATCAACGCTACATTCCCTGATGAGTCAGTTAAGCAGTACATTATGAGTCAGCTTAATGTAGAAGGAGAGGGCAAATAATTATGAAGAAGATTATCGTATTATTAGTATCATTATTATGCCTTTCAATGTTAGCTGGATGTGGAGATGCATCTGCTAAGATTACTAATCCAAAAGAAGTAATCATGACTGTTGGTGACTTAAAGGTTACAAGAGAAGAAATGTATTCAGATATGATGTTAACTGATGGTGGAACAGCTGTTAATAGAATGGCTACATCATTAATCGTTAATGCAGAAATCGATAATACAGATGAAATCGTTAATAAAGCTAAGGAAGAACTTGAAACATATAGAGCTCAGCTTGATGGTGATTTAGAAACTGCTTTAAGCTCATTAGGATACGCTACTGAAGAAGAATTCTTAAATGCAATCATCGATTCAATTAAGGCTGAAACTTTATTAACTAACTACTTCAATGACAACAAAGATGAGCTTTATACAAAGTATGCTCCATTATTAGCTAAGATCATCGTTGTTAATACAACTGGTGAATTAGATAAGGATGGTGCTAAAGCTAAGGCCAATGAAGCATTAGAAGCTATTAAGTCAGGCAAGAGTTTTGATGAAGTAGCTGAAGAATACACTTCAAATAAGGGTTTAGCTGCTGAAACTTTATACACTAGAGAATCATCTTTAGACACAAATGTTTTACAGTATTTATTAACAGTTAATGAACCTACATTATCAGGCGTTATCGAAAACAAAAATGCTACTGGTTACTATGTAATTCAGGTAACTGCTACAAACAAGGCTCAGGTAGAAGATAAGTTCAAGGCATCATTATTAAACAATACTGATTTCAACAATAATGTTTATCATAGTTTATTCGAAAAGCATAATTTCACAATTTATGATATCGAAACATACAACAACATTAAGAACAACTTCCCTCACATTTTAGTTCAGGATTAATTTGGGACTCCACCGTGTAGTGTGGATTACTAAAAAAACGAGTTCCTAAATGGGGACAAGATAGTACAAACTGGTGTGGACTTCAGAGGGTGCTAAAATCATTAGAATTTTGAGAAGGTTGCTCAAGTATGAGCGACCTTTTTGATTGGTCAACCCAATCCTAGACCCAGTCATGGGTCGTCGGGGCTCAACCGAAATAAACAGAATAA
>JAZRWC010000104.1:0-20029 GCA_045599505.1 Erysipelotrichaceae bacterium
CGCCCTTCCAGTTTTCATAGTAGAAGGCTGCGTACCAGTTGCCTCTCTTCTCATCTTTGTAAGCCGGCATTCTTATCCCTCCTTCTTCTTACTCTCTGACAGACCATAGATCTGCTCTTCATAATACTTTCGGGTCACTCGCCCCTGAACGGTGGTGTAACCCTTTGCTCTTAACTCTGCGTTCCAATCATGGATCATCCGATAGGCTAAGGCCTTTGAAATGTCCAGATCTCTCGCAATTTCTTCTGCTCGTACCATAAAAGTTGCTGCCATTTTCTACCTCCTTTCCAGAGTCTCACTCTTTATATTAACTTATTTTGTTTAAGTCTTAATCATGATACTATACATTTTAAGTTAAGTCAATGGATTACACATGCAATTTCTAAATAAATTTGTTTAAGTTTCTCTTGTGTTCCGAATTTCCACGTGCTATACTAGGTTCAACAAATTTGTTTAGGAGGCATTATCATGGCAATCGGTAAACGCATCAAATTTTTCCGTAATCTGAAGGGACTCACTCAGAAACAGTTCGGTGAAGCGCTTGGTTTCATGGGAAAGACTTCAGATGTCCGTCTGGCTCAGTATGAAGCGGAGGCTCGTGTACCAAAGAGCGACCTGGTCGATGCCATGGCTAATATCCTCGAAGTTAGCCCTAACGCATTAAAGGTTCCGGATATTGATTCCTATATAGGACTGATGCATACCTTGTTTACTCTGGAAGACACCTACGGTGTTCAGGTCACAGAACTTGACGGAGAGATCTGCATGCGTGTGAATGTCCGTCAGGGCAAAGACGCTGCGGAGCTGCACAAAATGCTCTGTTCCTGGCGTGAAGTTGCTGCCAAGCTTGAGTCCGGCGAGATTACAAAGGAACAGTACGATGCATGGCGTTATCACTATCCGAGACTTGATACTTCCCGCATCTGGGCAAAGGTCCCTTCTCAGGAGCTCAGTGATGCACTGATCCAGGCCCTGACCAGAGAAGACTAAAAAAGAGCACAAAAATAGCCCTATGAAAAACATTGTCGTTTCTCATAGGGCATTTTTATGCTCTAAAAAAATAATAATGGAACTCCGGATTATAGTATCATTTTAGTATCACGGAGCATTTCGACCTTCAGAAAATGGCTTAAAATAAGGCTTTTTTGAAGATTCGCTATTATTCCATCTCGATAGTTCCAGGAGGTTTTGAAGTAATATCATAAAGCACTCTATTTACTCCTCTAACCTCATTTATGATTCTACTCATTACCTTATTTAATACTTCATAAGGAATTTGAGATGCTTCAGCTGTCATGAAGTCAATTGTATTAACTGCTCTTAAGGCAATTGCGTAGTCGTATGTTCTTTCATCACCCATAACACCTACAGACTGCATATTTGTTAATGCAGCGAAATACTGACCAATTGTCTTATCTAAACCAGCATTAGCGATTTCCTCACGATAAATTGCATCAGCATCCTGTACAATTTTAACCTTTTCAGCGTTAACTTCACCAATAATTCTAATACCTAAACCTGGTCCTGGGAAAGGCTGTCTGAATACTAAATATTCAGGAATTCCTAACTCTAATCCAACTTTTCTAACTTCATCCTTAAATAAGTCTCTTAATGGTTCAATGATTTCCTTGAAATCAACTACTGAAGGTAAGCCACCTACGTTGTGATGAGACTTAATAACTGCAGATTCACCGCCTAAGCCTGATTCAACTACGTCAGGATAAATTGTACCCTGTACTAAGAAATCAACCTTACCGATCTTTCTTGCTTCTTCTTCGAATACTCTAATGAATTCCTCACCAATAATCTTACGCTTTCTTTCAGGTTCTGTTACACCCTTAAGTTTGCCATAATATCTTTCTTGAGCATTTACTCTAATGAAGTTTAAATCATATGGTCCTTCTGGTCCAAATACTGCTTCAACTTCATCGCCCTCATTCTTTCTTAATAAACCATGGTCAACGAATACACATGTTAACTGATTACCAATAGCTTTTGATAATAATACTGCTGCTACAGAAGAGTCAACACCACCTGATAAAGCTAATAAAACCTTACCATCACCAACTTTTTCTCTAATAGCTGCAACCTGCTGTTCAACGAATGAATCCATTCTCCAATCACCAGAACACTTACAGATGTTTCTAACGAAATTAAATAACATTTCCTTACCATACTCAGTATGTAATACTTCTGCATGGAACTGTAAAGCATATAGATTCTTTGAATAGTCAGCAGCACCAGCAACTGGACAATTAGCTGTTGTTGCGATTACTTCAAATCCATCAGCCTTTTTTGAAATGTAGTCAAAATGACTCATCCAAACGACACTCTCTTCAGGGATTCCATTAAAGATTGGTGAAGTAGTATCCACCTTCACCTCTGTCTTTCCATATTCTCTAAAGCTAGCTCTTTCAACCTTACCACCTAGCATATGCTGCATTAATTGTGCACCATAACATAAGCCAAGTACAGGGATACCTAGTTCAAACATTACCTTTGAACAAGTAGCAGCGTTTTCTTCATAACAACTGCTAGGACCACCAGTAATGATGATTCCCTTAGGGTTCATAGCTTTGATTTTCTCAATATCTGTTTTGTAAGAGTAGATTTCACAATATACATTGCATTCTCTAACTCTTCTAGCGATCAATTGGTTATACTGACCACCGAAATCGATAACAACAACTAGTTCTCTTTTCATATCTTAGTTCTCCTACCCTAAAAATTATAATAGAAAAGGTTCTCTTTTAAAAGGGAACCTATCTATTATTCATACTTTATTTCGAACTATCGTTATTCTTTACAATAACGTCATGAGCTCCACCTTCAACAATTGAAGTTGAGCTTACTAATGTTAACTTAGCATTAGCCTGTAAATCCTTAATATTTGTAACACCACAATTACACATTGTTGACTTGATCTTATGAATTGTCATCATAACATTATCCTTTAATGGACCTGCATATGGAACATATGAGTCAACGCCTTCTTCAAATGAAAGCTTAGCATCTCCACCCATATCATATCTTTGCCAGTTTCTAGCTCTGTTGCTTCCTTCGCCCCAGTATTCCTTAACATAGTGACCATTGATTGTTAATCTTGCTGTTGGAGATTCGTCAAATCTTGCGAAATATCTTCCTAACATTAAGAAGTCTGCTCCCATAGCTAAAGCTAATGTCATATGGTAGTCATATACGATACCACCATCTGAACAGATTGGTACATACACGCCTGTTTCCTTATAGTATTCATCTCTTGCCTTAGCAACATCGATTACGGCACTAGCCTGTCCTCTACCGATACCTTTAGTTTCTCTAGTTATACAGATAGAACCACCACCGATACCAATCTTAACGAAGTCTGCACCTGCATCTGCTAAGAATCTGAATCCTTCACCATCAACAACGTTACCAGCACCTACTTTAACAGTATTGCCATACTTTGATCTGATCCATTCAATTGTCTTCTTCTGCCATACTGAATATCCTTCAGAAGAGTCGATACATAAGATATCAGCACCTGCTTCAATTAAAGCTGGAACTCTCTGCTGGTAGTCTCTAGAGTTGATACCTGCACCAACTAAATATCTCTTTTTGCTATCTAATACTTCATTAGGATTTTCTTTATGAGAATCGTAGTCCTTACGGAAAATGAAGTATACTAATTGCTGCTTTTCATTAATAACTGGTAATGTATTTAACTTATGTTCCCAGATCATTTCATTAGCTTCTGATAAAGTTACACCTTCATAAGCGTATACTAACTTATCAAATGGAGTCATGAATGATGATACTGGTTCATCTAAGCTCATCTTGCTTACTCTATAGTCTCTAGAAGTAACCACACCCATTAACTTACCATGGCTAGTTCCATCCTCTGTTACAGCCATTGTTGAATGGTGAGTCTTTTCAATTAAAGCTAATACATCTCTTAATGTTGAGTCAGGTCTAACATTTGAATCACTTGGAACAAATCCAGCCTTGTATGCCTTAACTTTTCTAACCATTTCAGCTTCAGACTCAATTGATTGAGCGCCGTAAATAAAAGATAAGCCACCTTCTTTAGCTAAAGCGATTGCCAAAGTATCATTTGAAACAGACTGCATGATTGCTGATACTAATGGAATGTTTAAGCTTAAAGCTGAATCCTTATCTTCATCTGTATATCTTGTAATTTTTGTTGAAACATCTACATTTGAAACAACACAATTTTCATCAGTATATCCTGGGATTAATAAATATTCACTAAATGTTCTTGATACGTCATTTAAAAACTTTGCCATACATCCTCCTTGAAAATATTTTCATTAATTATATCTAAAAAAAGGCAAACCCGCAATATACGATTTACCTTTTATTTACCCTTTTTATCTTTAGTTATTTCTTTCTTATTTGCCACTGTATGCAAATAGCTATATAGCTCGCTGTTAGCAACCTTATCAACGACAATTTCCTCTCCATCATTCAAGAAAAAGCGCACTTTACTAGTTAAATACTTTGTCGAATATTCCCAGTTTTTAATCTCTGAAAGATAGATAATATCGCATAATTCCTTATTCTGTCTATTATAAATAGCCAAAAATGAGTTGTGACCAGTAAGATATAATTTGTATGGGGATAAAGTAACAATAAATAAATAAACCGTAATTGGAAGAAGTGCAATCTTTTCCTTAATAAAGAAAGACACAATAAATGCACTTAACCACATCACTGCTAAAGTAACTGTTGACTTATTTGCCACAGTACACAAAGTTTTAGATTTTGGTAAATTTGATACTTTAATGGTATGCGATTTATGCTCCATTTTATATACCCCTTTTTGTTATTTTTATTATATCTCCAAACTATTTACCAGTTCAATTATCTAAAACTAATAACACAATTTCACATATTCCTAAAAAAAAGACTCGAATAAATCGAATCTTAATTATTAACCTTTTTATAGTAATTCAATACCATGATTATGGCATTGTTCTACCATTTCTTTTGGCCATAAACTAGCTTGAACTTCACCAACATGAGCCTTATTTAATAAGACCATACATAAGCGTGATTGTCCAATACCACCACCCATTGTTAAAGGTAGCTCATCATTTAATAAAGCCTTATGGAAAGGTAAAGAAGCTCTTTGTAAACAATTAGCTTTTTCTAATTGTTCCATTAATGACTTCTTATCTACTCTAATACCCATACTGCTTAATTCTACTGGCTGATTTAATAAATCATACCAAACCAAAATATCACCATTTAACTTCCAGTCATCATAGTCTGGAGCTCTACCATCATGTGGTGCTCCATCGGATAACTTATCACCAATTTGCATGATGAATACGATTGGGTGTTCCTTACAGATAGCAGTTTCTCTTTCTTTAGGATTTAATCCAGGATATTTATCGACCAATTCTTGAGAAGTAATGAAGAATACTTCTTCATCAGGAATATTCATTGGTAATTCAGGATAGTACTTAAACAAAGAACTTTGAGTTTCTTTCATAGCACCAACAATTCTTTTTACTGTCTTCTTTAAGAACTCAATTGTTCTATCTTGAGCTAGAACAACCTTTTCCCAGTCCCATTGGTCTACGTAGATAGAATGAAGATTATCAACATGCTCATCTCTTCTGATAGCGTTCATATCAGTATATAAACCTTTAAATCTTTGGATACCATAAGTCTTTAAAGCTAATCTTTTCCACTTAGCTAATGAATGAACAATTTCAATCTGTTCATCTTCACCTAAGTCTAGTGCTGTAAAACCAACTGGTCTTTCATATCCATTTAAATCATCATTTAATCCTGAGCTCTTCTCTACCATTAATGGAGCAGATACTCTTGTTAATGATAATTGTTCAGCTAACTTTCTTTCGAAAGTATCCTTAACGATCTTAATGGCAATTTCTGTATGTAATAAATCTAAATTACTCTTATAACCTTCTGGAAAATACATGCAACTACACTCCTATTTCTATAAATCAATCTCTAGAACGATCGGGCAATGATCTGACCCTTCAATTTCGTTTAATATTTTACTATCCTTTATTTTATTTGCAATCCTTTCAGACACAATAAAATAATCAATTCTCCATCCTGCATTATTCTTTCTGGCATTAAATCTATAAGACCACCAAGAATATTTAACAGTATCAGGGTAAAGATATCTAAAGCTATCAATAAAGCCATTAGCTAGTAAAGTTCTCATCATTTCTCTTTCATCATCACTAAATCCAGCGTTGTTACGATTTGAATCCGGATTCTTTAAATCAATCTCTTCTTTAGCTACATTTAAATCACCACAATATATAACTGGCTTTTTTTCATCTAATTTCTTTAAGTGTTTCAACATCTCTTCTTCAAAAATCTTACGATAGTCAAGTCTAGCTAAACCTTCTTTAGAATTAACCACATAAGCATTTACCAAATAGAAATCTTCATACTCTAAAGTCATTACTCTTCCTTCTTTAGGATGATCATAATCACTTTCAAAATCATAGCTTATACTGATTGGTTGCTTCTTAGTGAAAACAGCTGTAGAAGAATATCCTTTTCTTTCACCAGAATGGAAATACTGGTAATGATTTGGAGTATCTAAACTAACCTGTCCTTGTTGACATTTTGTTTCCTGTAATGAAACAATATCCCCATCTTCACTATTAAAGAAATCCATAAAGCCTTTATTTAAACAAGCTCTTATTCCATTAACGTTCCAACTTATTAATTTCATAACTCTACCTCTACTATTTGATAGTGATAATAATATGCTTATATCTAGCTAGCTTATAATAGCCACAAGAATGTGCCTTGATAATTAAATGTAATTTATCGCCACTATTACCATCTACTCTAACATTTATTTTCATATCATTAATAATAACATCAGCTTTACCATTACTTATTTCCTTATAAATACTTCCTGACAAGTTACCATTAGTATTTACAGTTAACGTTAGTTCATCTCCACTATTAACGACAAAATCATAACCTTGATTCACTTCTAAATAAGGAGCTAATTCAATATCATGCTCATTAGTAACATAATTGATTCTACTAGCGAAATCTCTTTGAATGTCACAAACATACTTCCACATTGATTCAACTTCACATTCGTTTCCATCTTCATCAATGTAGTTGTCATTACAGACATCCCACAATTTGATTTTTTCACCTTTACTATTTACTTCATCAACTTGCTTATATCGTCCTGAGATACCACCTAAACTGAAATCTTCTAATGTTCTAAAGCCAAACGGCAATAAAACAAAGAATGTAGGAGAATCACCTTCTGATAAAAAATCATATTTATTAGCTTTAGCCATGCCTAGTTTATTACCATACCAGACATCTAGAATATCAGGGTTACTACCAAACTGATTTGTTATTTTCTCACCAGGATAATAAACACCATCCATCCATGTTCTATAGCCACTAGCTAATTTACTTTTATCTTTTAGAATTTCCCTAACCATAAATTCGCTTTTTAAGCTATCTTTGCTCTCTCCTTCAGGATTATTAAGCCATAAGTAAGCATAGCTTTTCATCTGCAAAGTCTTAACAAATTTAATATCTGGCCAGCTTTCAGAAATGTAGTATTGATAACACCCATCCTGGAATCCACAAGCAGTAAGAATAACCTTATTAGAAATCTTCTTTTTAATATCTAACCAATTAGCTTTATTTATATATTGTTCTTCAATATCTTTTAATGCTTTAGCTATTGTATTAGTACCACCCCACACTTGTATATATAATTCTCTAGGATCATCATCTAAGATGTAACTCTTAATTAATTTTGATCCTTCGGTTTCCTGTTCCATTTCTCCTTCATAGCCAATATTACCAATCTTGATAATGCTTCTTAGGTATTCAGCAGTCGGATAGTTAGGATCAACTTTTGATAAGTAAGGATAATCTATTTCATAATCATCAATTGTCTTATTCATCCAATCAACACCAGTCCATCTGTATGGCTTATCATATGGAGCTTTTTTTGATGAGCTGACAAAATCAGTATTGATTACTCTCTCATCAGTTTCTGCTCCTTCAACACCAATCCAATGGAACTTACTTGAAGTTTGAATAATACCTAATAATTCAACTTCATTAGCGTAGAACAAGAAATGACGCAAAGAATTCTGATCATCAACTTCCCCATCTTGGGTAATTATGGTTCTGATTTTGCTCATAAATAGTCATCCTTTCTATTAATAGCTGATATTATAGCACAATTAGTTAGCGCTAAAAGGCAGAAGTTTCTTCTATTTATTCACATAATATGAAAAATAATGTATGATTAAACTTATAGAAATGGATGAATATATTTATGGCAAAAGAAAAACAGAACAAGCTTACTAAGCAGGAATTTGCATGGGTGCTTTACGATGTAGGTAATAGTGCCTTCACAATGTTAGCCTGCTCACTTATTACTATCTGGTTTAAGGATTTAGCTACTCCTGTAATTGGACCAGATGCTGCTACAGGTTATTGGGCATTAAGTGCTTCAATCGTAACAATCATTGTAGCTTTCATTGGACCAGTTTGTGGTACTATCGCTGACAATAAAGATTTCAAAAAGCCAATCTTCGCTACAGCTCTAATAATCGGCGTATTATTATGCTTAGCATTAGGCTTCATCAATAGCTGGTTAGCTTTCTTAATCGTCTTTGTAGTTTGTAAGACAGCTTACTCTTCATCATTAGTATTCTACGATTCAATGTTAACTGACGTAACTACTCCTGATAGAATGGACGAAGTATCATCTTATGGATTTGCATGGGGTTATATCGGAAGCTGTGCTCCATTCTTAATCTGTTTATTAGCTTATGTTGGTGAATCAATGTTAGGTATCTTACCTTTCGGCGCTTCAAGAATTATTGGCTTTACAGTTACTGCTATCTGGTGGTTTGCTGTTTCAGTTCCATTATTAAAGACATATAAGCAGACGTATTATGTAAATCCTGAAAAGGGAGCTATCAAGGATGCATTCGCTAGAATTGGATCAACTTTAAAGGATATCTTCAAGAAGAATAAGAAGGTTATGTTCTTCTTAATGGCATTCTTCCTATACATTGATGGTGTTGATACAATCATCGACAACGCAATCAACATCGGTACTGACTTAAATCTTGATACAGTAGGTCAGGTAGTATTCTTATTAGGAACACAGGTAGTTGCTTTCGCATTCTCATTATTATTCTCCAAGTTATCAAAGAAATATGATACAGATGTATTAATTCAGGTATGTATCTTAGGTTACTTCTGTGTATGTATTTATGCATTATTCTTACACACATTATGGCAGTTCGGTATCATGGCATTTGGTGTAGGTATGTTCCAGGGTTCAATCCAGGCATTAAGCAGAAGCTACTATGCAAAGATTATTCCAGCTGATAACTCAGGTGAATACTTCGGCTTATACGATATTTTCTCTAAGGGAGCTGCATTCTTAGGTTCAGCAGTTATCGCTGTTATCAAGTTCTTCGGCTTCTCTATCAACATCGCAGTTGGTTCATTAGCATTCTTCTTTGTTGCCGGTTTATTCTTATTTAGAAAAGCAGCAAGCTTACAGAAGGCCGAAGCAAGATAATTATCAATTCAAGGAATCTAAACAGATTCCTTTCTTTTTGTTTATTGATGAAAGCATTTTCAAAAAACTATGTAAAAAATCGAAATATTTTTTCATAAAACTCTTGCAATCTTAAAAAATGAGCCTATAATGATTAACATAAATGTTACGAAAAGAAATAGTAGCATATGGGTAATATTTAGCGAGCTACGATTGGTGAAAGGTAGTATATGAAACATATGTGAACGCGTCTTGGAGCAGCATCTCTGAATTCATAGGAGATGACGGGTTCTCCCGTTATAGAGGTAAGGTATGATAGTACCTGTCGAGTTCATTCTTGTGAAAGAATGATAAACTAAGGTGGCACCACGTTATTTCAACGTCCTTAGGCTATATGCTTAAGGACGTTTTTTTCCTTAGCATTCGACAAATTATTCATTTTATTTGAAAGAGAGGGTTTACAAAATGAAAAAAATCGTATGTTTATTACTCGCATTATTATTATCTTTAACAGTATTTGCAGGTTGTGGCTCAAAGCAAGTTGAACCAAATGATACGCCAACCACAAATGATGAAACAGTTTCTTATACTCTAGTAGAGCCAGGAAAATTAACAGTAGCTGTTTCTACAGACTATGCGCCATTTGAATTTATCGATACAACAAAAGAAGGTCAAGACAAATTCGTTGGAGCTGATATATCTTACGCAAAGTTCTTAGCTGATCAATTAGGTGTTGAATTAGTTATAAAGTCAATGGATTTCAATTTATTATTAGCTGCTTTAGACAATCACATTGCTGATATCGCAATCTCAGGTATTTCTTATAAAGCTGATAGAGCCGCAAGCTACTTATATTGTGATTGTTACTACTCTGAAGGAGATGGTGGACAAGTTGTTGTAGTTAAGGCTAGCAACTTATCTAACTATCAAGATTTCTCTACATTAAATGTTGAAGGCAAGAAAGTCGCTGCACAGAACGGTGCATTACAGCAGGATTTAGTAGCTGAACAGTTACCAAACGCTACAATGGTTAAAATCGATGATTTAAATAGCGCATATGATATGTTAACAACTGGATCAGTTGATGCTGTAGCAGTAAGTGAAAATGTAGCTAAAACATTAGTAGCTGCTTTCCCTGAAAAGTACGCTATCTGCCCACAGCCATTTGAATGGGAAGTTGCTGGTAACTATGCATTAGTAGAAAAATCAAATACAGCTTTAGCTCAAGCAGTAAACTCAGCTATGGAAAATATGACTGAAGGTCAATATGCTAGCTGGATCCAAGAAGCTGATGCATTATTCACTAACTTAGGTGATAAAGCTGTAGAAGACATCGTTTCAGAACAGGAATAATCAAATAATGAATAAGAATAAGCTAGTATTTATTATCCCAGCCATATTCTTAGCTATAGTTTTACTTATCAATCCTTTTGGCAAAGAAACTAACGAAATCCCGAGCAATAATCTATCTGGCAAATACACCGTTACAATTATTAACGGTAATCCAGATGGTGGTTTAGCAACTATTGCCTATAAAGAAAATGACAGTTACATCGATACTGATGTAACTGTTTATTCGGTAGATGCAGGTACTAAAGTAAAGCTATATTTCAAGGATGGTTTAAAAGAAGGATATCATTTGTATTGTTGGGCCCATCAACAAAACGGCATCATCAATATCATTAAGGAAGCTGATGGTGAAACAATATACATCGAGGAAAAGTTCATCAAGACAATAAATGAGGATTTAACACTATATGTCTACCCTATTAAAGATGATGAACATGTAATCAGCATCTACGATTCATCACTTATCGAAAGAGGAAATCTAATTGGTTTAGCTATAGCTAATAAAGATGGTATTGCTAATTTATCACATGTATCTGTAACCTCTAAAGATGGATTTAATTTTGAAAAATGGTCAATTAATCCAAACAAGGTATTTGATGATTGTACATGTTATCCAGTTTTTAACTCTAACGTATATACAGTATTTAGAGATTATTATCCATTATTCTTCAAAGGATTATTAGTTACATTAATTCTATCTGTAGTATCTGTATTCTTCGCTTTGTTTTTAGGAGCAATAATATGTCTAATGAGATTATCTAATCTAACAATCTTAAAAGTCATAGCCACAGCTTATGTAGAAATCATTAGAGGGGTACCTTTATTATTACAGTTATTATTAGTTTATTGTTTACTAGGTCCTACTAAAATATCATTTGGTTCCTTCTTTACTACTGAGGCTATCTCATGCATCCTAGCGCTATTCATCAATTCTAGCGCCTACTCCAGTGAGATAT
Organism: Erysipelotrichaceae bacterium; assembly: GCA_045599505.1. GTDB lineage: Bacteria > Bacillota_I > Bacilli_A > Erysipelotrichales > Erysipelotrichaceae > UBA1783. Next base: position 11,869 of record JAZRWC010000104.1, read on the forward strand.
TCAGAAGTGGTATTCAAGCAGTTGATAAAGGCCAAATGGAAGCAGGTAGAGCTTTAGGTTTATCAAAGTGGCAAGTAATGAAATCAATCATCATGCCTCAAGGAATAAGAAATTCATTACCATCAATCGTTAATGAATTAGTATCAATGGTTAAAGAGACTTCACTAGCTGTATCAGTAGATGCCAGCATTGGTGAATTAATGTCAGTAAGAAAGAATATCACTGCGGCAACTTATATTAATCTTCCTCCATATATAATTGTCGCAATGATATACTTCTGTGTTACTTTCACTCTATCAAAGAGTGTCGGACTAATAGAAAAGAGGTTACAGCAGCGTGATTAAAATCGAGAATTTATATAAGAATTATGGAGATCTGCAAGTATTAAAAGGAATCAACGCTGAAATAAAAAAAGGAGAAGTAATCTCTATCATCGGCTCTTCTGGTTCTGGGAAATCAACATTAATCAGATGCCTAAACTTACTAGAAATGCCTACAGCAGGAAAGATTACTCTTGAGGATAAAGTGATATATCAATCAGAAAGTTATCTATTAAAAAACACTTTAAATAGCTTAAATAAATCTGACCCCAGCTACAAAGAAGTAAAAACTAAATATTCTCAAGCTATCAAAGCTGATAAAAAGCAAGCTAAAGAGATAGATAAAACTATAAACGCTCATCGTCAAAAAATGGGGATGGTATTCCAACATTTCAATGTCTTTAACAATCTAACAGTTAAAGACAATATTACTCTAGCTCCTATAAAAACAGAAATGATGGGCAAAAAGGAAGCTGAGCAAAAGGCAATGGAATTATTAAGCGTTGTTGGTCTTCAAGATAAAGCTGATGAATACCCTAGAAAGTTATCAGGTGGCCAGAAACAAAGACTAGCAATCGTCAGAGCTATGGCAATGAATCCTGATGTCATGTTATTTGATGAGCCAACAAGCGCATTAGATCCAGAAATGGTAAAAGAAGTATTAGAAGTAATTAGAGAATTAACAAAAAGCGGCATGACAATTGTCATCGTAACACATGAAATGGGATTTGCTAGAGAGATAAGCGATTATATCTGGTTTATGGATGAAGGGGTAATAGCTGAAAAAGGAACCCCAGAGCAGATATTCAATAACCCACAAAACGAAAGAACAAAACAATTTTTATCGAAGGTACTTTAATATGAACAAACTATTCAAACAGACTGATTTATACAATGATTTAAATACAACAAAAGCTGTTAATGATTTTTGTGAATTTGTAAAATTTAAAACTGTATCATTAGCTGATCAAAGTCAAATGGACTTTAATGAATTTGCTAAATTGCACAAGTATATTTTTGATAATTTCCCAAATATCGTAAATAACAGCGTTTCTAAAGTAATCAATAAAGGATCAATTTACTTTAAGATTCCTGGAAAAGATCCAAGCTTAAAAGCTATGGTATTAATGGGACATATCGATGTAGTTCCAATTATTCAACCAGAAAATTGGACATTTGACCCATTTGCTGGAAAAGTTATCGATGGATATGTATGTGGAAGAGGGTCTCATGATATGAAGCATATTGATATGGCCATCTTACAAGCCGTTGAATACTCTTTAAATTCAGGATTACCTCAAAGAGATTTATACATCTGCTTTGGTCATGATGAAGAGACTCTTGGATATCAAGGACAATGGGCAATCAAGAATGATTTAAAGGCCAATAATGTGAATGTTGGAATGGTAGTTGATGAAGGTGGCAACGTCAATAATGGCGAAAGTTTCGATTGTGATAGCCCATTAGCTATAGTTCAGGTAATGGAAAAAGGATATTTGGATTTAGTTATTGAAGCTACTAGCAAAGGCGGTCATTCAAGCAAACCAGGGGATATTACAGCTTTAGGTCAGGTTGCCAAGGCAATTGATATCATTCAATCAAATCCTTTACCACCACATTTAAATGAACCTTTAATCAATTTCTATAAGACTGTAGCTAATATGCTAACTGATTCTAAAATGAAAGAATTGGCTTTAAATGTTGAAAAAGATCCAGACTCATTAGCTAATTATTTAGCTAGTTTAGATAAATATTATCCATTTGTTAAAACAACTATCGCTCCAACAATGATTACAAGCGACTCAACTGGAGCAAACATTCTTCCTAAGAAGGTTACTGCTGTAATCAATATGCGTTTAGCGTCATTCAACAAAGTCGATGATATTATTAGCTATTATACAGATTTATGCAAAGAAGCGGGTGTTACTATTACAGCTAGAACTTCAATTAACGCTAGTGGCATCTCTTCTAGCGACTCAGAAGAATTCAATCTTTTGAAGCAGTTAATTATGGAATTCTTTAGTGGTGTTACAGTTGTCCCTCATATCACTACAGGCGGCACGGATTGCTGCTTCTATAACGAATTGACAGACAACGCTTTCAGATTCAGTCCTATTATTCCTGAAGAAGGAGTTAATAGCGGAGTTCATGGAATAGATGAAAAATGTAGCGTGGATAGCTTCATTAACGGCATCAAATTCTATATCTCTTTAATCAAGAAGTACGCCTACTAGTTTTCAAATGAAGAAGCTATCCCGCAGCTTCTTCATACCATCAAAAAAGCTCTCACCTTTTTACCCTTGTGAGAGCTTTTCTCTTTTATACTTCGTAAGTAATCGCAGCTTTTTCCTTGATCACAAATTGACCATCAAAAGCATCTACTACAAGTGTAGTATCCTTATCAATTGCTTCTTCAACAATCTTATAAGCTAGAGCTGTCTCGATATTCTGTTGGATATATCTTCTCAATGGTCTAGCACCATATGTAACATCAGCACCTTCAGAAATGATTAGCTGCTTAGCAGCTTCTGTTAATTCCAGCTTAATATTTCTATCTGCTAATCTATTAGCTAATAAGCCAATAAACTTATCCACAATACTATTTAATACACCTTCAGTTAATGGATTGAAGATAATAATATCATCGATACGATTAACGAACTCAGGCTTAAATGTTCTTCTAACTGCATCATTATACGCTCTTTCCTTCTTTGTCTTATCAGTTTCAAAAGCATATTCACTAGCTAAGTTACTAGTCATGATGATGATTGTATTTTTGAAATCTACTGTAACACCTTTACTATCAGTAATTCTTCCATCATCTAAAATCTGTAATAAGATATTGAATACATCTGGATGAGCCTTTTCAATTTCATCTAACAATACAATTGAATATGGTTTTCTTCTAACAGCCTCTGTAAGCTGTCCTCCTTCGTCGTAACCAACATATCCTGGAGGAGCACCAATTAGTCTAGAGACGCTAAATTTCTCCATATACTCACTCATATCGATTCTGACAATCTTATTTTCATCATCGAATAACTGCTCAGCTAAAGCCTTGGCAACTTCTGTTTTACCTACTCCTGTAGGACCCATAAACAAGAATGATCCAATAGGTCTATTCTCATCTTGAATATGCGCTTTAGAACGCAATACAGCGTTGCTGACAAGGTTTATTGCCTCATCTTGACCAATTACTCTTTCAGCTAATTTATCTCTTAAACCTAAGATTTTTTGTCTTTGAGTGGCCATCAATTTGCTTACTTCAATGCCAGTCCAATTAGATACAACCTTAGCGATTAATGTTTCATCTACTGTTTCTTTGATTAGATTATCGCTCTTATCAACATCTTTAGATTCATTAATCTTTTTCTGTAAAGTAGGAATTGTTTCGTATTGAAGCTTAGCAGCTTTATCATATAGAGCATCGTTTTGAGCCTGCTCTAATTCAAGCTTTGCTTTTTCTAATTCAGCACGATATTGCTTAACAATTTCTAATTGACTCTTTTCATCCTGCCACTTTTCTTCGATAGAAGCTTTTGACTTATTTAATGTTTCAATCTCTTTTTTGATTTCTTCTAATCTTTCTAAAGCCTTTGGATCTTCCTCTTTACTTAATGCACGCTGTTCAATTTCCATCTGCATTACTTTACGGTTAACTTCGTCCAATTCAAATGGTAAAGAATCCATCTCTACTCTAATTGAAGCGCAAGCTTCATCAATTAAGTCGATTGCCTTATCAGGTAAGAATCTATCAGTGATATATCTATTAGACAGTGATGCAGCAGCGATAATAGCTTCATCCAAAATTTGTACACCATGATGAGCTTCGAATCTATCCTTTAATCCTCTTAAGATTGAAATAGTATCTTCAACAGTTGGTTCATCGATTGTAACCTTCTGAAATCTTCTTTCTAGTGCCTTATCTGATTCAAAATACTTACGGTACTCATTGTAAGTAGTAGCGCCAATACATCTCAATTCACCTCTAGCTAACATAGGTTTTAATAAGTTAGCAGCATCCATACTACCTTCAGTCTTACCAGCACCAACTAAGTTATGAATTTCATCGATAAACAAGATGACATTTCCATCAGCTTGTTTTACTTCTTCTAAAACAGCCTTTAATCTCTCTTCAAATTCACCACGATATTTAGCCCCTGCAATTAATGCACCCATATCTAATTCGATAAGTCTCTTATCTCTTAAATTTAAAGGAACATCGCCACGATAGATTCTCCAAGCTAATCCTTCAACAGCTGCTGTCTTACCTACACCAGGTTCACCAATTAAAACTGGGTTATTTTTAGTTTTACGTGATAAGATTTCGATTACTCTTCTGATTTCCATATCTCTACCGATAACTGGATCTGTCTTACCACTTCTAACATCTTCAACTAAATCATGGCCATATTTTTCCAAAGCTTCAATATTATTTTCGCTATTTGGATCGTCCATTCTCTTGTTGCCTCTTCTAGCTAATTCAGCCTTTATAACTTCATCCTTATCTAGTGAATATCTCTTAACAAAGTCATTTGAAATAGGAGAACCATTGAATAGTAAGAAGATGAAAGCTGTAGCTACAGTTAAATACTTTTCATCATGTTCACCAGCGAATCTTAACGCTTCGATTAAAGCGTCATTAACCTTTCGGTTAAAGATAGGTTGAGGTGTGTAATCAACTGTTGGCACATTCTTTAGTCTATTTTTAGCGTTGGCTAAACATTGTTGCTTATCTACGCCAATTCTCTTTAATAAACCATCAATAGTATTATCAGAGAATATCTGATACATCATTGCGGTAGTTGTAATTTCTGAGTTATGAGCAATACTAGCCTGCTCATTAGCTTTCATAATAATTGTCTGTAAATTTTGAGAAAAACTATTAATATCCATGTTTTGCCTCCTTTTAGCACTAAACTGTTGTGAGTGCTAATTTTATATGGGAAGAAAAGTAACAGTATCTGTTACTTATTGAATGCACGTCTGAACTTTTCAAAGACAGACTTCTTATTCTTTTCTTCCAAATCTTTAAGTTTATTGTAATGTTCCTTTTCATCCTTAGATAATGATGTTGGAATTACGATAGTTACGTCGACAAATTCATCACCATATGCTGATGATCTTAAATCCTTAACACCCTTACCTCTGATACGGAATCTCTGATTAGGTTGAGTTCCAGCAGGAATAGTAAATTCTACTTCTCCATAAACTGTTGGTACAGATAATTTGCAACCTAATGTTGCATCTACTGCACTAATTGGTACTGATAAATAGATATCATTACCAAGTCTCTTGAAGTTTGGATCTTCCTTAACAGTAATTTCAATATATAAATCACCATTAGGACCACCATTATAGCCTCTTTCGCCCTTGCCAGTAATTCTTAATTGCTGACCAGATTGAATACCAGCTGGAATGTTGACTTCAACTTCACTCTTCTTCTTAATGTATCCCTTACCTTTACATTTTGAACAAGCCTTTTCAATTGTCTTACCTGTTCCACCACAAGCCTGACAAGCTCCTTCAGATTGCATCATACCAAATGGTGTCTGCTGTCTTCTTAGCACTCTACCTGAGCCGTGACAATTTGAACAAACCTTGATATCATCTTTACTTCTAGCACCAGAGCCTAAACAATCTGGGCACTGTTCTTCAACCTCTAGAGTGATTGTCTTTGATAGACCGTTGATTGAATCCATAAAGTCGATGTACATCTGAATGTACTTATCTTCGCCTTTTCTTGGGCCATTAGCATTTCTGGTTCTTCCACCCATACCGCCCATTCCACCAAAGAATGAACCGAAGATGTCATTTAGGTCGAAATCACCAAATCCACCAAAGCCACCGCCCATACCGCCAGAGCCATCAACTCCAGCAAAGCCGAATTGGTCATATGCTTCACGCTTTTGAGGATCTTGTAAAATCTCGTACGCTTCCTGAACTTCTTTGAATTTTTCAGGAGCATCAGGACTCTTATTTAAATCGGGATGATATTTCTTGGCTAGTTGACGATAAGCCTTTTTTATTTCATCGCCTGTTGCTGATTTACTAACACCAAGCACTTCATAATAATCTCTTTTCTCAGCCATAAATACCCTTTCTAGTTGTTACTTCAATACTTTTTGTCTTTTTTCAAACGTACCATATGCCTGGAAGATGTTCCAGGCATATAGTTTACTATTTAAATTTTACTTTTCAGTGAAATCTGCATCCATAACGTTATCATCGTTATTGTTTGAAGAATAAGATGAACCGCTTTCTGGACCACCAGCCTGCTGCTGTCTATACATAGCTTCGCCCATCTGCTGAGCAGCCTGTTCTAATGCATCTAACTTACTCTTTAATGTAGCATAGTCATTATTGTCTAATGCAGTCTGTAATTCATTCTTTAACTTTTCAACTTCTGCCTTCTGGTTAGCATCAATCTTATCGCCATTATCCTTTAATGTCTGTTCAATCTGGATAATGAATCCTTCAGCCTTGTTACGTAATTCGATTTCTTCCTTACGCTTGTCATCTTCAGCCTTATGCATTTCTGCTTCTCTTACCATCTTTTCGATTTCTTCATCAGATAATCCAGAAGAATTAGTAATTGTGATTGACTGTTCCTTACCTGTTCCCTTATCCTTAGCACTTACATGAACGATACCGTTAACGTCGATGTCAAATGTAACTTCGATCTGTGGAACACCACGTCTTGCTGGAGCAATTCCATCTAACTTGAACATACCTAATGACTTGTTATCCTTAGCCATTGGTCTTTCACCCTGTAATACGTTGATATCTACAGCTGGCTGATTATCAGCAGCAGTTGAGAAAATCTGTGACTTACTTGTTGGGATAGTAGTGTTACGATCGATTAATCTTGTCATAACGCCACCTAATGTTTCGATACCTAATGATAATGGAGTTACGTCTAATAGTAATAAGCCACTTGCAGCATCATCACCACTTAATACACCACCCTGGATAGCAGCACCCATGGCTACTACTTCATCTGGGTTAACGCTTCTATTAGGTTCCTTACCTAATTCTCTTCTTACAGCTTCCTGAACTGCAGGAATTCTTGTAGAACCACCAACTAATAATACCTGGTCAATATCGTTCTTAGTTAAACCAGCATCGCTTAATGCCTGTCTAACTGGTCCGATTGTAGCTTCTACGATACCCTTGATCATATCTTCGAACTTAGCTCTTGTTAAGCTTAATTCAACATGTAATGGGCCTTCTGGTCCAGCTGAGATGAATGGGATAGAAATCTGAACTTCCTTCATTGAAGATAAGTCCTTCTTAGCCTTTTCAGCAGATTCCTTAATTCTCTGCATAGCCATTCTATCGTTCTTTAAGTTAATTCCATTTTCTCTCTGGAAGTTTTCGCAAATGTAATCAACGATGATGTTATCTACATCATCACCACCTAAATGGTTGTTACCAGCAGTTGATAATACTTCGAATGTACCATCAGCTAACTGTAAAATACTAACATCGAATGTACCGCCACCTAAGTCGTATACTAAAACCTTCTGTTCGATTTCAGTCTTATCAATACCGAATGCTAAAGCTGCTGCTGTAGGTTCGTTGATAATTCTTTCAACTTCTAAACCAGCGATTCTACCAGCATCCTTAGTTGCCTGACGCTGTGAGTCGTTGAAATATGCAGGAACAGTGATAACGGCCTTGTCAACCTTTTCACCTAAATAGCTTTCAGCATAGTCCTTCATATAAGAAAGAATCATAGCTGAGATTTCCTGTGGTGTATAGTACTTGCCTTCTAATTCAACCTTTTCAGTTGTACCCATCTTTCTTTTGATAGAGATAACTGAATTCTTATTTGTTAC
>JAZRWC010000105.1:0-20196 GCA_045599505.1 Erysipelotrichaceae bacterium
ATATTCAAAATTTCAAATAACTTCATATAATCCATAATTTCTTATGCTTATATCTTCTTATAGGTCCTTTTTCTATGCCTTATCAATTAAATTGACCTATAGGTCAATTTCCCCTTGATTTTTCATAGCTGATCTCCTTTAATCTTTTAAACATTATAATGGAAAATTATAAAAAAAGTAGTGAAAATACTCTAAATGTAAAATACAGATAAAATATCGCACATATTGATAGTATTTGTATTAAGATAATATATATGAATAAACCAGTTAATATTTATTTGATTTCAAGATTAGATAACAGGAAATTTAATCGTTTTACTTCAAACCATGTTAAATCTCACGAAGTGGGCTCTTTAAAAGCGGTCGTAAAGGAATTGTTAAATCAGGGGGCTACTTTGAAACAGCTAGATGGTTTCTATTTCTCTTATGAAATAGGACAGATTGGTAAGGAATTTGATTTGGTTAAGGTAAATGATGATATTTGTTTAAACATTGAGTTAAAGAGCTTTAATATTGGCGAAGATAGAATACTAGAACAGCTAGTAAAGAATAAGCATTATTTAGGAAAACTACCTAGTAAGAAATTCTATTATTTTACATATGAGTCTAATAAGAAGACATTCTATAGTCTAACTGAGGATGATAGATTTGTGGTGTGTCAAGCTAAAGATGTGTTTGATGTGTTAAATCAAATGGATGGATATAATGACAATCTAAATGAGATGTTTTCTCCAACAAGATATTTGATTTCTCCATTAACTGAACCTGAAAAATTCGTTAATAATGAGTACTTCCTAACTCAACAACAGATGGATTTTAAAGAAAAGCTAATCGAAGCTTTTGAAACAACTGATGTCAGCTACTATTCTTTAACTGGACAAGCTGGTACTGGTAAGACTTTACTAGCCTATGATATAGCTAAGAGCATTGATGATGTATTAATTGTGCATTGTGGAAAGTTATTAGATAATCACAAACAGTTAAACTTGAATATTATTTCTATTAGTGAATTCATCAATCAGGATTTATCTAAGTACAAATATCTGTTTGTTGATGAAGCTCAAAGATTATATCAAAGCAATTTGGAAATCATTAAGGAAAGAGTAAGACATCATAATAGTAAGTGTTTATTTGTTTATGACAGCAAACAATTACTATCAGTAAAAGATGCTGAAAATAAGATGGCTGATAAGATTGAATCATTAACTAAAGAGAATATCTACGCTCTTACTGGCAGAATAAGGACAAATAAGAATATAGCTGAATTCGTTAATTGTTTATATAACTTGAAAAACAGAGTATCAAAATATAACGATATGAGCAATATCAATTTAGCTTTCGCTAATAATTTTGAAGAAGCTAGCAAGATAGTTCAATATTATCGTGATAAGGGCTTTATCTATATCAACTTCAATAATGAACTAGTAAAGTTTAAAGACTATGATGTCAGCGAAGTAATTGGACAAGAATATGATAAAGTTATCGTCTGCATTGATGAAAAGTTCAAGTATTTAGGAAATAAACTAAAATCAAAAGATAATCAAAATTTCATTTATACAAACTTGTTATATCAAGCTATTTCCAGGGCAAGATCAGAAGTCACAATTCTATTAGTGAATAACATGGATGTATTTGAAAATCTATACAACATTAAAACTAGAGCATAAGAAAAGCGATTCGGGTTGAATCGCTTATTTTATTAAATTGGCCAAAAATTAATAGTTTTCTTTTCTTACTTCAAAGTAAGACTGTGGATGAGCACATACAGGACATACAACTGGAGCTTCTGTAGAGATTACTACATGTCCGCAGTTTCTGCATTCCCACATTGTGATGCCAGCCTTCTTGAATACTTCGTTAGTTTCGATGTTCTTTAATAAAGCTCTATATCTTTCTTCATGAGCCTTTTCGATAGCTGCAACACCTCTAAACTGCTTAGCTAAAGCAGTGAAACCTTCTTCTTCAGCTTCTTGAGCCATTCTTTCATACATATCAGTCCATTCGGCGTTTTCGCCTTCAGCTGCATGTAATAAGTTTGTTGGAGTATCTCCTAATTCACCTAAAGCCTTGAACCAAAGCTTAGCGTGTTCTTTTTCGTTTTCAGCTGTCTGTAAGAATAGAGCAGCGATCTGTTCATAGCCAGCTTTCTTAGCTACAGATGCGAAGTAAGTGTACTTATTTCTTGCCTGTGATTCACCAGCGAAAGCTTCCCATAAATTCTTTTCAGTTTTTGTACCTTTTAATTTTTCGTTTGCCATTGTTAATTTCCTCCTACCAAATATTATACTACAAAACGATGACTAGCGCCATTTATTACCGTAACAACAAAAAAAGCCTTTTTCAAGGCTTTGATTAACACATGGAGCAAGTGAGGGGAATTGAACCCCCGTGTCGACCTTGGCAAGGTCGCGTTCTACCATTGAACTACACCTGCGAAAATGGCGGTCCAGACGAGGATCGAACTCGCGATCTCCTCCGTGACAGGGAGGCATGTTAAACCACTACACCACTGGACCATTTTTTAAAAATCAAGAAATTGAATGGCGGAGAAGGAGGGATTTGAACCCTCGCGCCAGTTTCCCGACCTACACCCTTAGCAGGGGCGCCTCTTCGGCCTCTTGAGTACTTCTCCAAGACCCTAACCTCAAGTGCTTTTATATATTACCACGCCGAGTAATAATATGCAAGAGATTTTAATTAGAATTTTTTAATAATTTTTAAAAAACCATTTAGACAAATTGAAGTAAATCCAATTTGCTTTTATAGTATAATATATTTGTTGATTATGATAAAGTACTTTTTTGAAAAAAACTTAATAAATTTAATAACTGATGGCACTATAACTATGTCCTTAGGATATGTATACAATAACCAGCATTTATATAAAATCTATTTGGATGATAAAGAAATAGGCTATTGTGATTTGCGTATAGGTCATAATGCTTCTTTGTACTACTATGGCAATATTGGCTATCGTATTTATGAGGACTATAGAGGCCATAATTACAGTTACTATGCTAGTCTTCTTTTGATAGAAATAGCTAAAAGATATGAAGTGGATTATCTATTAATCACTTGTGATCCTGATAATTATGCTTCTAAAAAGGTTATTGAAAAGTTAGGCTTTGAGTTTATTAGAGAAGCAAGGGTTCCTTTATGGCATCCTTTATTTAAAGAGTCTAAGCACAAATTGATCTATAAGATGGATTTGATGTAGGTTAGATATTTTGTTATTTTGTGAAAAAGTGATACGATATATTATATTTTTGAAAGATTTTTTGTTGAGAAGAGGGTAACTTATATGAATGAAAAAATCGGATTAGTAATGGAAGGTGGAGGCTTTAGAGGAAGCTATACTGCTGGTGCATTAAAATGGTTATATGATCATGGTATTGAAATGAAGTATTCTGCTTCTATTAGTGCAGCTACTTCATTAGCTTTGTTATATGCTGCAGGCGAAATGGAAGCTATGCATACTGTTATTACTAAGGGTGTTAAAGATCCTGAAGTAGTAGGTGTTAAAGCTTTCTTAAATGAAGGTCAGATTGTTGGTTATGGACATTTAGCTGATAAGTATTTAGCTCCAGTATATAAAAGAGCATATAAAACATTGATGGAATCAGATAAGGAAGTAGAAGTAGGATTATTCAATATGAGCGATGAACATCTACAATATTTTGGTAAGGCAGAACTTGACCCAGAGACACCAATTTACTTTGAGGCAAGCTGCGTATTACCAGTAACTGGAAAGATGACAACCATTAATGGTAAGAGGTATCTTGATGGTGGTATCAGAACAATGGTATCAATTGAAAGAAGTATCGCTACTGGACATGAAAAGAATTTAGTAATCGTAACTAAAGATAAGAATTACGTTAGAAAGCCTAATGGATTCTTCTTAGATAAATTATTAAAAATTATGTATCATAAATTCCCTAAGATGTTAGCTCAATTAGATAACAGAGTAGATAACTATTATAATGAGATGGGTATGGTTTATGATTTAGAAAAACAAGGTAAGGCATTACTAATTAGACCTACAAGAGACTGCGGTGTTGGAAGATTCTCTGGTAGCGAACAGCAGCTAGAAGAAATGTTCCAGTTAGGTTATCAAGATATGGAAGATCGTAAGGAAGAGATCCTAAAATTCTTGGAAATTGAATAAAACAGTGGAGAAATCCACTTTTTTTGTATTTTTTAAGGAAAAGTTCCACTTTTGTTCTATTAATATTAGAGCAAAGAGAGGTGTAAATTATGAAAACAAAATTAGCTGAGATGACATTTAAGGAGAAGGATAGCTTTGTCAAAGCGTATCTTAGAGACTATAGAGAGGAAATGTTTGTAAAGTATAAGCTTAAAGAAGAAGTATATGATGAAAGAGTAATCATTATCGTTGAGCATATCCTTGAGGAACTTCCTGGTGAAGATAGAAATCTTTTAGAAAAAGAATATCTTGAAAAAAGTCCTAAATACTGGTGGCAAGTACGCTATTCTAAAACTAACTTTTACCGCTATAAAAACAGAGCGTTAAACGCTTTCATTGATATCTTGAAAAAGGTAGACAAATTTGTTAGTATAGACTAAAGAGATTAAACAACATAGGGGGAAAATTCAATATGTTAAAAGGTATTGCTGCAAGCTCTGGCATTACTATTGCTAAGGCTTACAAACTGGAAACTCCAGAAATTGTTATTGAAAGAAAAGAAGGATGCGATCCTGTAGTAGAAGCAGGCAAGTTCAATGCTGCATTAGAAGCAACAATCAAGGATATCGAAACTATCCAGGCTAAGGCTCAGGGTAAGTTATCTGAAGAAGAATTAGCTATTTTCGATGCACACTTAATGATGGCAAATGACCCATCTTTAGCAAGTGAAGTTAACAATATGATCGAAAATGAAAAGGTTAATGCTGAATTCGCAGTTGAAACAGTTGCTAACAACTTCATGGTTATGTTCGAAAGCTTAGGCGAATATTTCAAGGAAAGAATCGCTGATATTAGAGACGTTACTACAAGAATCAAGTATCATATTTTAGGCGTAGCAATCGCTGATTTATCATTAATCAATGAAGAAGTAATTATCGTTGCTCATGACTTAACTCCATCAGAAACAGCTCAGATGGATAAGAATTTCACTAAGGGCTTCGCTACTGAAATCGGTGGTAGAACTTCTCATAGTGCAATCATGGCTAGATCATTAGAAATTCCAGCAATCGTTGGTATTTCAGGTGTATTAAGCCAGGTTAACCATGGTGACTTATTAGTATTAGATGCTTTAAAGGGTGAATTATTAGTTAACCCTGATGAAGCTACAGTTGCTGATTATTCTGCAAAGGCTGCTGCTTATGCTGAAGAAGTTGCTGCATTAAAGGTATTAAAGGATATGCCAACAGTAACAACAGATGGACATCATGTTGAATTAGTAGCTAATATCGGTACACCAAATGACGTTGAAGGCGTTATCAACAATGGTGCTGAAGGTGTTGGTTTATATAGAACTGAATTCTTATACATGGGCGCAAAGGATTGGCCTACAGAAGAAGAACAGTACGAAGCTTACAAGACAGTATTAGAATCAATGAACGGTAAGCCAGTAGTTGTTAGAACATTAGATATCGGTGGCGATAAGAAATTAGATTACTATGAATTCGATCCAGAAATGAATCCATTCTTAGGATACAGAGCTATCAGATTATGCTTAGACCAGAAGGATATCTTCAGAACTCAGTTAAGAGCTTTATTAAGAGCTAGTGCATATGGTAGCTTAAGAATCATGTTCCCAATGATCGCTACAATCAATGAATTCAACGCAGCTAAGGAAGTATACAATGAAGAAAGAGCTAAGTTAGTTGCTGAAGGCGTTGCAGTTGGTGATGACGTTCAGGTTGGTATGATGGTTGAAATCCCTGCAGCTGCAGTATTAGCTGATCAGTTTGCTAAGGTTGCTGATTTCTTCTCAATCGGTACAAACGACTTAATCCAGTACTCAATGGCAGCAGATAGAATGAGCCAGAAGGTTTCTTACTTATATCAGCCATTCAACCCAAGTATCTTACGTTTAGTTAAGATGACTATTGATGGCGCTCATAAGGAAGGCAAATGGTGTGGTATGTGCGGCGAAATGGCTGGCGAACCAGATGCTATCTCTGTATTAATGGGCTTAGGATTAGATGAATTCTCAATGAGTGCAACAAGCGTATTAAGAGCTAGAAAGATCGCTACAAACATCTCATATGCTGATATGAAGGTTTTAGCTGACAAGGCTTTAGCTTGCAACACTGCTGAAGAAGTATTAGATTTAATTCACTCAACAGTTAAGTAAAAATCAATTTAAGACCATCTAAAATCCATGAATTTGGACCATCAAGATGGTCTTTTCTTATGCGGTAAAAGAAATAGGAAGTTAATGAAAAAAAGTGGTAAATTATGCAAGAAAACGGCGTGTTAAAATTGACAATGAAACTCAAGTTTTCTATAATTAATTCGTAACAAAAGACTAAATAGGAGGATATTCAATATGTCAGTTAGAGTTGCTATTAACGGATTTGGTCGTATCGGTCGTTTAGCTTTCAGACAGATGTTCGTTGCTGAAGGTTACGAAGTTGTTGCTATCAACGACTTAACAAGCCCAAAGATGTTAGCTAATTTATTAAAGTATGATTCTGCTCAGGGTGGTTTCTGTGGCAAGATCGGCGAAAACTTACACACAGTTTCATCTAAGGAACCTGAATTAGGTGAAGATGGTAAGACAGTAGTAGTTCCTGGTTCTATCACAGTTGATGGTAAGGAAATCACTATCTATGCTCAGCCAGATGCTTCTAAGTTACCTTGGGGCGAATTAGATGTAGACGTAGTATTAGAATGTACTGGTTTCTACACTTCTAAGGCTAAGGCTTCAGCTCATATCACAGCTGGTGCTAAGAAGGTTGTTATCTCTGCTCCTGCAGGAAACGACTTACCAACAATCGTTTATAATGTTAACCATGAAACATTAACTTCTGAAGATACAGTTATTTCAGCTGCAAGCTGTACTACAAACTGCTTAGCTCCAATGACTCAGGCTTTACACAACTATGCTCCAATCATGAGTGGTATCATGACTACAGTTCATGCATACACTGGTGACCAGATGATCTTAGACGGACCTCAGAGAAAGGGTGACGTTCAGAGAGCTAGAGCTGGTGCTGTAAATATCGTTCCAAACTCAACTGGTGCTGCTAAGGCTATCGGTTTAGTAATCCCTGAATTAAACGGCAAGTTAATCGGTGCTGCACAGCGTGTTCCAACTCCTACTGGATCAACAACAATCTTACATGCAGTTGTTGAAGGAACAGACGTTACTGTTGAAGGTATCAATGCTGCTATGAAGGCTGCTGCAAACGAATCTTTCGGTTACACTACTGAAAAGTTAGTTTCTTCAGACATCATCGGTATGACTTACGGTTCATTATTCGATGCTAACCAGACAATGGTAAGCAAGGTTGAAGACGGTAAGTTCTTAGTTCAGGTTGTTGCTTGGTACGACAACGAAAACACATACACTAGCCAGATGGTTAGAACTATCAAGTACTTAGCTTCTAAGTAATTAATAGTAAACTTATTGAGAACCTAAAGGAGTCACATAAGTGGCTCCTTTTTTATCGGTTGATATTTTTTTGAAAAATAATTCAAAAAGTTGTTGCATTGTCATAATATTGGTGATATTATAATTAAGCATTTGGTTGCTTAGCTCAGTTGGTAGAGCAACTGACTCTTAATCAGTGGGTCTAGGGTTCGAGTCCCTAAGCGACCACCATTTGTAAATCAAGCACTCTGTTGTGAGTGCTTTTTTTGTGTTTATGTATTGAAATATACCCTATGGGGGTATATACTAAATATACCCTAGAGGGGTATGAGAGGTGCTTTATGGCAGATTGTTGTTGTCAAACAAGAACTAAAGTAAGAAATCAAGAAGAGAAGGATGCTTTAGTTAAAAGATTAAATAGAATTGTTGGCCAATTAAATGGCGTTAAAAAGATGATAGAAGAGGATAGATATTGTGATGATATTCTAATTCAATTATCGGCTATTGATAAAAGCGTAAAATCTGTAGCTAATGTATTGCTTGAACAGCATATGCATAGCTGCTTGATTGAAAATATCGAAAATGGAAACTACGAAGTCGTTGATGAAATTGTAGATTTGTTCAAGAGGTTCCAATAATATGAGAAAGAGATTTAATGTTGAAGGAATGACTTGTGCAGCTTGCCAAGCTCATGTTCAAAAGGCAGTTGAGAAAGTTAATGGTACTTCTTATGTAAATGTTAATCTTTTACAGAATAATATGGATGTAGAATTTGATGAAAACATCTGTACTATTTCCACGATTGAGAAGGCAGTTAGCGATGCAGGGTATAAGGCTTATATTCCAGGCGATACAAAAACTTCAAATAGTAAAGAAGTAACAAGTAATGAAGATAGTTCATTAAAGGATTTAATTGTTGCGATTATTATTTTATTAGTACTAATGTATTTCTCAATGGGAAATATGATGTGGAATTGGCCAAGTCCTAAGGTGTTTGATCATCACCATAACCCTGCAGGTTTTGCGCTAATCCAATTCATTTTAGTTCTACCAATTTTGTATATCTACAGAAGATATTTTATTAGTGGATATAAAAAACTGTTTAATGGTTCTGCTAATATGGATACACTAATTTGTGTTGGCGCAACAGCTAGTATGATCTATAGTATCTATTGCACATTTATGATTACTTTAGGTTATGTAGAATATCATATGTATTTATACTATGAAGCAGCTGGCATGATTTTAGTATTCGTTTCTATCGGAAAGTACTTGGAATCTTTATCAAAGAAGAGAACTACTGATGCAATAACTAAGCTTTATGATTTATCTCCAAAAAAGGCTATCTTATTTAAAGATGGTAAGGAAGTAGAAATACTATCAGAAGATGTTAAAGTCGATGATATTTTAGTTATCAAAAAAGGAATGGCTATTGCGGTAGATGGCGTTATCGTTGAAGGTAATGGTTCAATCGATCAAGCTAATATTACAGGCGAATCAATTCCTGTTTATAAGAAAGCTAACGATGAAGTATATTCTTCTACTATTGTCACAGCAGGATATTTTAAAATGAGAGCTACAAAGGTTGGTGAAGATACTTCCATAGCTAATATTATCAAGCTAGTTGAAGAGGCAAGTAATTCAAAGGCTCCTATTTCTAAGCTTGCTGATAAGATCTCAGGAATATTTGTTCCAACTATCTTAATCATTGCCTTAATTGTGTTTATCGCAAATATGGTTTATATATCAATAGCTAATCCTAGCTATGTATCTAATAGCTTTGAAACAGCTTTAAACTTCGCTATTACAGTAGTAGTAATAGCTTGCCCTTGTGCTTTAGGTTTAGCTACTCCAGTAGCGATAATGGTCGGTACTGGTAAAGGAGCTGAAAATGGACTATTAATCAGAAATGCTGAAATATTAGAAAAGGCTCATTTAATTAAGACAGTTGTTCTAGATAAGACTGGTACAATTACTTTAGGAAAACCAATAGTAAATGATTTGATTAAGTATACAGATGATAATATCGAAGATATTCTTTATTCTTTAGAAGCCAAATCAGAACATCCACTAGCTAACGCTATAGTTAGATATTGTCGTCAAAACAAAGCTAAAAAACTAGCTGTGGATGATTTTAATGCTGTTGAGGCGATGGGAGTAAGTGGAACAATCAACAATGACACTTATAAAATCGGCAATAGAAATGCCATAGAAATAGTTCCAGAAAAAGTTGGTGACAGTTTGGATGAGTTTGCTTCTCAAGGTAAAACACCATTATTAATCGTTAAAAATGATAATGTTATTGGTATTATTACTGTAAGTGATCCAGTTAAAAATTCTAGTGTGGAAGCCATTAAATCATTAAGAGATAATGGTATTAGAGTAGTAATGTTAACTGGTGATAATAAGAAGACTGCTCAAGCAATCAGTAAAGTTGTTGGAGTTGATGAAGTTATATCCGATGTTTTGCCGACTGATAAGGCAAAGGTTATCGAATCATTAAAGAGTGATGATAAGCATTTAGTTGCGATGGTTGGTGATGGAGTTAATGATGCATTAGCTTTAACTACAGCTGACTTAGGTATCGCAATTGGAGCAGGCAGTGATATCGCTTTAGAATCAAGTGATATCGTCTTATTGAGAAATAACTTATTAGATGTAGATAACGTTATTAAGTTAAGCTCTCTTGTCTTAACAAAGATTAAGATGGGCTTGTTCTGGGCATTTTTCTACAACATTATCTGTGTGTTCTTAGCAACAGGATTATTGTATTATATTACTAATGGTTCATTTAAGATGGAACCGATGTATGGCTCAATTGCGATGAGTATTTCATCTGTATCAGTTGTGCTAAACGCTTTAACTATCAATTTCTTCAAAGTGAAGAAATCAAATATAGAAAATTATGATGATGAAGAAGATTTACAGGAGGAAGAAGAAATGGAAACTTTAGAAATCAAAGTAACTGGAATGATGTGTCAGATGTGTGTTAAGCATGTTAGAAACGCTTGCTTATCTGTAAGTGGTGTTGAAACTGCTGAACCATCATTAGAAAACAACAATGTTGTTGTAACTGGCAATGGCTTAGATAAGGCTGCAATTGTTAAAGCAATTGTTGAAGAAGGCTACGAAGCTGAATAACTTTTAATAGTATTTGTTAATGGCTCACTATGTTTGATAGTGGGCCTTTTTTATTTGTTCAACTTTTGTTTCTATTATTGTATAATTATAAAGAAGGAGTGTGCACTTATGACAGAATTTAATAATGAAGAATTAAATCAGACAGAAAAAGCACCTAAAAAGAAAAAGAGTTATAAGCCATTTTGGTTGATATACATTATTAGTATCCTAGTTATGGGAGCTACTATTTATTACTCATATCAATTACATACTTTATTAGCGTCTTATACTTTCTTACCAGTTAAGTATGTAGATTACTTAAAGTATGGCCTAATTGGTTTTAACGTATTCTTTGGCTTGTTAGCTATCTTACCTTTTATTGATAATATCAACAAAGTTTTACAGATTTTAATTTCTGGAGCCTTATGCTTTGGATTATTTACTGCTTATGATGTTATTCCTACATACAAGGGACAGATGGAAAGAGTGTTTACAGAAGTTCCTACTGAAGGTGAATTATTAATCAATGTTTATGTTGATTCTGATAGTGAATACCAGACTATCTATGATTTAGAAGGAAAGAGAATTGGTATTCAATCAAAGATTGACGAAGAGTATCAACAATATGCTTTAAAAGTTATCAATAAGGAATATTCAGGTCAGGAAGCTACTACAGTAGTTTACGATGATATCTATTCTGTTGTTGAAGCTTTATACGCTAATGAAGTAGATGCCATCTTGTTAAACGAATCATATGTTGATATCGTTGCTGATAACGCTGACTTCTTAACATTTAAGGATGATACAAGAAATATTTACACATGTGTTCAACCTATCACTTTAGAATATGACAGCAGTGCAGTAGGTAATATCGCTGAAGAACCATTCATCGTATTAGTAGGTGGTAATGACTCATGGAACTTATCAAGTGTTAACTTAGCTACTAATGCAGGTAGAACTGATGTTAACATGATGGTAGTAGTTAATCCAAATACTAAACAGTTATTAATCGTCTCAATTCCAAGAGACTCTTATGTATATTTATGGGGTGATTATGGTTGCCCAGATAAGCTAACTCATTCAACAGTATATTCATTAGATTGTTGGAGAAGAACTATCAACGCAATGTTTGATTTGGAAGTTAACTACTTTGTTAGAGTAAACTTCTCATCTATCGTTAATGTTGTAGATGCTTTAGGTGGTGTTGACATCGATAACCCATACTACTTTGAATCAGGTGCTGTAGTTTACTACAATGCAAACAATGGTGATTACAAACAGGTTAGAGTTAAGTTCCCTGAAGGTGCTTTACACTTAAATGGTGCTGAAGCTTTAGGCTATTGTCGTGAAAGATATTACGTTCGTCCTGATACAGGTATGAGCATTTCAGACTATGGAAGAAACGAACATCAGGCAATCGTTATCAAGGCTTTAATTGACCAGGCAACAAGTGTTAGCACTATTACTCATATCTCTGACTTATTTGAAGCTATCGCTGGTACATTCAATACAGATTTATCAATGGATCAGATTTATGCTTTAGTACAGATGCAGTTAAATGATATGGCTACTTGGGATATGATTACTACTAGCATTACTGGTAGTGGCGCTATGAGACCATGCTACGCAATGGGATTAAATAGTGGTAACGATTTCTCTGTAGTAATCGTTAATCAGAACTCAGTTGAAAAAGCTAGGGATATGATTAATAAGATGTTAAATAACGAAGTATTGGAGAAATAATATGAGTGAAAAGAAGATGAATGTCCTATTCATTTCAAATTCAATATTTGGCTATGAAAAGAAAATCAAAAAAGCTATTGAAGAAAAGTACAACGCTAATGTTGACTACTTCAATGATAGAGTAGATGATGATTTCTTTACCAAGGTTGTTACTAGATTAGGAAGTAACGCCAATAGAAAGAAGATAAATGAATATTATCATAAGATTGTCGATGATAATATTGAGAAGAATTACGATTATGTATTCTTTATGCGTGCTGAATCTCCTTATCCAGAGGATTTGGAATATATGCACGAAAAATTTAGTAATGCTAAGTTCATTCTTTATTTGTCAGATGCAGTAGATAACTTACCAAAGTATGATCTAACAAAGAAGTACTTTGATAGAATCTTCTCATTTGATACTAGAGATTGTGCCTCTCATCCAGAGATGAAGTTTAGACCATTATTCTATACTTCACCTAAGAGCAATGAGGACCATTTTGAATACGATATTACTTTTATTGGAACATTACATTCTGATAGAGGTGATATTGTTAAGAGCATTATTGATCAGGCAAAAGAAAAAGGATTTACATATTACTTTAGATTGTATGTTCAATCAAAGGTAATATTATTAGCTAGATTATTAACAAATAGTAACGTCAGAAAGCTATACAAAGATGGTTATGTTACTTTAGAAAAGATGAAGAGTGAAGATGTTCATGCCATTGAGACTGTTTCTAAAACAGTATTAGATATTGAACATGTTAAGCAGTCAGGATTAACATTAAGAAATTGCGAAGTTGTTGGTATGGGTAAGAAGATGATTACTACTAACTTCAATATCAAACAATACGATTTCTATAATCCTAACAATATCATCGTTTTCGATAGAACCAATCCAGTTGTTGATGTTAGCTTCTTTGATAAGAAGTATGTTGATATTGATGAAGAAATTTATAAGAAGTATTCATTAGATTACTGGCTAGAAGAATTATTTGGAGAATAACTATGAAATATCTTGTTACAGGCTGTAATGGCTATATTGGTAGACACGTAATGGCTGCTATGGAAAAAGCTGGCCTAGATTATGCTGGAACTGATTATCGTTTAGATGTTGAAGATGAAAAGCATATTAAATGTGACATCTTTGATGAGAACGTTAATTTAAAGGAATTATTCCCTGAAGCAGAAGTACTAATTCATTTAGCATGGCGCGATGGCTTTAATCATAAATCTGACAATCATATTCTAGATTTAGGAAAGCATTATAGCTTTATTTCCAGAATGATGGATGCAGGTATCAAGCAGGTAGCTGTTATGGGTTCAATGCATGAAGTTGGCTATCATGAAGGTGCTATTGATGAAAATACTGTATGCGCTCCTATGAGCAAATATGGTGTTGGTAAGAATGCCTTAAGAGAAGCAGTAAAGCTTTTATGTGTTGAAAGAAACGTTGTATTCCAATGGATTAGGGGATTCTATTTAGTTGGTGATAACAAGGGAACTCCTTCTATCTTTGGCAAGTTACTAGACGCAAATGAAAGAGGTCAGAAAGACTTCCCATTTACTAGTGGTAAAAATGAATATGACTTCATCTCTATTGATGAGTTAGCATATCAAATCACAAAGACAGTATCACAAAACAAAGTTGTTGGTATTATTAATTGTTGTTCTGGTAAGCCTTTATCATTAAAAGAAGGTGTAGAGAAGTTCATTAAGGACAACAATTTAGATATCAATTTAGTATATGGTGCTTATCCAGATAGACCATATGATTCACCATGTATCTATGGTGATAACACAAAGATTTTAGAAATCTTAAAGGAAAACTAATAAAATGAATTATGGGATTTATGAGACAATAAGAAACGCAGTTTCGTTAGTTTTAACTAAGCTGTTTCACTCTCCAGCAAGACTATTAAGATATCCTGTATTTATCAGAAATAAAAAGAATGTTAAAATTTCTAAAGGATTAACAACAGGATATAACTGTAGAATTGAAGCCTTTAATAATGGCCAAATTGTTTTTGGTAAAAATGATAGACTTGGAGACTATGTTCATATTGCCTCTGGCGAAAAAGTAGTCATTGGCGATGACGTACTTATGGCATCCCATATTTTTATTACTGATTTAGAGCATGGAAACTATTCTGGAGAAAACCAGAGTGATCCACAAACTAAAGTTAATGATAGAACACTATCAACAAAACCAGTAATTATTGGAAACAATGTATGGCTTGGTGAATCAGTAAAAGTATTAAAGGGTGTTACTATTGGTGATAACAGTATTATTGGGGCAAACGCATTAGTAGTTAGCGATATCCCAGCTAATTGTATTGCGGTAGGTTCACCTGCCAAAGTAATAAAGAAATATGACTTTGATAAGAAACAATGGGTCAAAGTAGACTAGGAGGAATAATATGAAGGGAATAATTCTAGCTGGTGGAGCTGGAACAAGATTATATCCATTAACAATGGTTACTAGTAAACAGCTACTACCTGTTTATGACAAACCAATGATTTATTATCCTTTATCAACATTGATGTTGGCAGGTATTAGGGATATTTTAATCATTTCAACTCCAGTCGATTTACCAAATTTCCAAAGATTATTAGGAGATGGTTCTGATTATGGAATCAACTTATCATACAAGGAACAACCTTCACCAGATGGCTTAGCCCAAGCGTTTATCATCGGTGAAGAATTTATCGGTGATGATGGTTGTGCCATGATTTTAGGAGATAATATTTTCTATGGTAATGGAATGGGGAATTTATTAAAAAAAGCTTTAGTAAATGCTCAAGACAATAACCGTGCAACTATATTTGGTTATTATGTAAATGATCCAGAAAGATTTGGTGTTGTTGAATTTGATAAGGATTGGAAAGTAATATCTATTGAAGAAAAACCTAAAAATCCTAAGAGCAATTACGCAGCTACTGGTTTATATTTCTATCCTAAAGGTTCTAGCGAAATGGCAAAAAATGTTAAGCCAAGTGCTAGAGGTGAGTTAGAAATTACTACATTAAATGAAATGTATTTAAATAAAGATCAACTTGATGTTCAACTATTAGGCAGAGGATTTGCCTGGTTAGATACTGGTACAATGGAGTCTTTAGCTGAAGCTAGCGATTTTGTTAGAACAGTGCAGAATAGACAAGGAATTGAAATTTCAGCTGTTGAGGAAATAGCTTATATCAACGGTTGGATTAATAAAGAAGAGCTGGTTAGAATTGCTCAAAAGTATGGTAAGAGCCCATATGGTGCACATCTAAAGAATGTTGCAGATGGAAAGATTGTTTATTAGGAGTTAAATAATATGAGTAACTTTACATTTATACCTACAGAGATTGAAGGAGTTTATATTATCGAACCAAAGGTATTTGGTGATAATAGAGGGTACTTTTTAGAAACATATTCAAAAAGAGCCTTTGATGAAGCAGGACTAGTTTACGACTTTGTCCAGGATAATCAATCAAAAAGTGTTAAGGGAGTATTAAGAGGATTACACTTCCAAAAGACATTCCCTCAAGCTAAATTAGTTAGAGTATTAGATGGTGAAGTATTTGATGTAGCTGTAGATTTAAGAAAAGATTCAAAGACTTATGGCAAATGGGTTGGTGTTACATTATCTGGCGATAATCAGAGAATGTTGATGATCCCAAGAGGATTTGCCCATGGATTTGAAGTTTTAAGTGATACAGCTGTATTTACATATAAGTGTGATGACTTCTATCATCCAGAGGATGAGGGTGGTCTAATGTATGATGATAAAGATATCAATATCTCTTGGCCAATTACAGAAGGAATTGTGTTAAGTCAAAAGGATATGAAACATCCTACATTAAAAGAGTCAAAAATTACATTTTAGAGGTGAACTATGAAGATTTTCGTAACAGGTGGAGCAGGATTTATTGGAAGTAACTTTATCTTTTATATGTTAGAAAAGCATCCTGATTATCAGATTGTGTGCTTAGATAAGCTAACATATGCAGGTAATTTATCAACATTAAAATCTGTAGAAAATAACCCAAACTATAAATTCGTTAAGATTGATATTTGTGATAGAGAAGCTATCTTTAATTTGTTTGAAGAAGAAAGACCTGATATCGTAGTTAACTTCGCTGCAGAAACACATGTAGACAGAAGTATCGAAAATCCAGAAGTTTTCTTAAAGACAAATATTATCGGTACAGAAGTATTAATGGATGCTTGTAGAAAATATGGCATTAAGAGATTCCATCAAGTATCAACAGATGAAGTATATGGTGATTTGCCATTAGATAGACCTGATTTGTTTTTTACAGAAGAGACACCAATTCATACAAGTTCACCTTACTCAAGTGCTAAGGCAGCTGCTGATTTACTAGTAAATGCATATAATAGAACATTTGGTTTAAATACAACAATTTCAAGATGTTCTAATAACTATGGCCCTTATCAGTTCCCTGAAAAGCTTATCCCATTAATGATAGCTAACTGTCTAGCAGATAAGCCATTACCAGTATATGGAGAAGGATTAAACGTTAGAGATTGGCTATATGTAGAAGATCATTGTAAAGCCATCGATTTGATTATTCACAATGGCAAGAATGGTGAAGTATATAATATTGGTGGACATAATGAGATGAGAAACATCGATATTGTAAAGATTATCTTAAAGGAATTAGGCAAGCCAGAAAGCTTAATTACTCATGTAACAGATAGAAAGGGTCATGATATGCGTTACGCAATTGATCCAGCAAAGATTCATAATGAATTAGGATGGTTACCTGAGACAATGTTTGCTGAAGGCATTGTTAAGACAATTAGATGGTATCTTGATAATAGGGAATGGTGGGAAGAGATTATCTCTGGAGAATACCAGAACTATTATGAAAAGATGTATGGAAACAGATAGTTATGAAGGTCAAAGAGAATTCTATCAGTGTTGTTATACCGATGTATAACAGTGAAAAGCATATAGAAAGAACCTTAAACTGCATAATCAATCAAACAGCTAAACAATATTTAAAAGAAGTCATCGTAGTAAACGATGGCTCCAAGGACAATTGTCCTGCTTTAGTTGAGAAAATCGCTAGTAATTCTGATGTACTAATCAGATTAGTTAATAAACCTAATGGTGGTGTTTCTACAGCTAGAAATAGAGGTATGCAAGAAGCTACAGGTGATTGGATTGCCTTTTGTGATAGCGATGACCATTGGACTAGCGATAAGATTGAGGTTCAGGTTAAGATTTTAAATGAAAATGATATCGACTTTTTAGGATGTAACCATCTTCCTTATCCAATGAAGATATTATTTAAGACAATTGATTCATTACATAAAGGTACTGTAAAGGAAATACTTATTAAAAATTTCCCGCAAGCATCCACAGTTGTGATGAAAAGAAGCATATATGAAGAAATAGGCGGCTTTGATGAAACTCAAAGATATGCTGAAGATGGTAACTACTTCCTTCATATAGCGCATGATTATAAGTTCTACTATTCACCTGAAATCGTCGCTGATTATGGCGATGGTAAAAGAGGTTTTGGCGTAAGTGGACTTTCTGGTAACTTGAAAGGAATGCACTTAGGTAACGTTAAAAATCTAAAGGAATGCTTACAGAAGAAATGGATTAGCTATCCATTCTATTTATCAATGAGAGTATTCTTCTTTATTAAATATTTAAGAAGAATCGTTATTACTAAGTTAACAAAGAAGTAAAGGATTGTTTATATGGTAAAAATCAGTTTTATTATTCCATGTTTTAGGGTAGAGAAGTATTTAGAAAGATGCGTGTATTCTATCTTAAATCAGCCAACTGAAGATTATGAAATTGTTATGATCGATGATGGCTCTGATGATAATACTGGTGTTATTGCCGATAAGATTAAATCAGATAATCCAAGTAAAAACATCGTTGTGGTTCATCAAGAAAATCAAGGCTTATCTGGAGCGAGAAATACAGGTATGAGTCATGCTAGTGGCAAGTATATCTGGTTTGTCGATTCTGATGATTTTTTAACTGATAATTCATTAGATAAAATCGTTAGTAAGCTAGAAGAAACAGATTGCTCATTAATGATAATGGACTATCGCTTTGTTAATGAGAAAGAAGAAGAGACAAGATATATTAAAAACCATCCAAGTGATAGTTTTTGTGAAAGATTTGAAGATCGTAAAGATATCTTAGTTTATAGCTCAGTACAGGCTTGCGATAAAATCTATAAGAGAGAATTGTTGGAAAGTAATGGCTTCTATTTCCCTAAAGGAAGAATCAATGAAGATTTAGCGGTAATTCCTGCTTTGTATTTTAAAGCAGAAAGTATCTGTTATTTCCCATTAGCCAGCTATAACTATCGAGTTAGAGCTAACTCAATCATGACTTCGATAAAAGCAGATAAGATTTATGATGGTTTAAAATCAATGCAAGATTTGATTGATAGCTATAAAGAAGCTGGACAGTTTGATAAGTATAAGGATGAACTTGAGTATTTATGTGTAAATCACATATACTTCGCTTGTTCAAAAAGAACAATCGATGGGGACATCAAATCACCTTATCTAAAGAAATATCGTGATTTTACTTACGATAATTTCCCAAATTTCCATTCAAACAAATATCTATCAAAGAAGATGAAGATAATTGTTTATATGTTAGATCATAAGATGTATGCCTTATTAAGAGTAGCGTCAATTGTGATTAATAAGTCTAGATATTAGGAGAAACAATATGGCAAAGTTATATTTTAAATTTGGAGCTATGGGCTCAAGTAAAACAGCTAACGCATTAATGACAAAGTTCAACTATGAAGAAAAAGGTAAGAAGGTTTGGCTAATCAAGCCATCAATCGATAATAGAGATGGTGTGTCAGTTGTCAAAAGCAGAATGGGGTTAGAAGCAACTTGCGTGGTAATTAAGCCAGAAGATTCTATTTATGATAGATGCCCAAGTGATATTGATGTAATCATTTGCGATGAGTGTCAATTCTTAACTGAAGATCAGGTTGATGATCTAAGAAATATTGTTTCAGAAAAGAATATTCCGGTATTATGCTTTGGCTTAAGAGCAGACTTCTTAAATCATTTATTCCCTGGTTCAAAAAGATTATTTGAATTAGCTGATTCAATTACAGAAATCAAGTCAATCTGTAAGTGTGGATCAAAGGCAATTGTTAATGCCAGATTTGATGAAGAAGGTTATGTTGTTACTGCAGGTGATCAGGTAGTTATCGGTGGTAATGATGTTTATGAAGGCATCTGTTATAGTTGCTGGAGAAAGATGATTAAAAATCACGAAAAAAGAGATTGGTAAAAAAGTAAAGCAGGAACCTAATTGGTTCCTGCTTTATTTTAAGGGGGATAAAATTTTATTTTTAAATAGAAAGGAGAATATTTGCAAACTCTATTATCTGTTTGCACCATTATAATAACAAAACACTCTAAGGTAAATATCGTATGTTTGTGTGAAATAATGTGATTGTATTTTTTTCCAAAGTAAAGCGGCACTCGTCAGTACCGCTAAACTTTTTGAGGATAAAATATTTGAAATAGAAATGAGAATATATTTTTCTGCAAGTATTCCCTTCTTGCAAATATATAATACAAAAAGAC
Organism: Erysipelotrichaceae bacterium; assembly: GCA_045599505.1. Taxonomy (GTDB): domain Bacteria; phylum Bacillota_I; class Bacilli_A; order Erysipelotrichales; family Erysipelotrichaceae; genus UBA1783. The sequence continues at coordinate 20,011 of JAZRWC010000105.1, forward strand.
AATAGGATTATTATGTTGTAACTATGTGAAATGATGTGATTTATCAAAAAAGGCAGAATACTCCCACCTCTACAGGTGGTGAGATGAAATCCAGAGTAAGGAGAAATATGGTATAATTAATGTATAGAAAATAAGAAAATAATCTATTGGAAAGGAGGTAAAGAAAGTGATGTATCTTACAGTAAA
>JAZRWC010000106.1:0-13917 GCA_045599505.1 Erysipelotrichaceae bacterium
TGAAAATTCAGGTGTTTTCGTTGTGGATAAAACATAAATTTAAGGCTTATTTAACAAATTGACAAAATTATACTATTTAGCCCCTATAGGGGCTTGATTTTTATTATCTAATTTTTATACTTACAAATAATAAAAAAAGCACCGAATTTATCAGTGCTTGTGTAATCATATGGTGGAGCGTAGGGGGATCGAACCCCTGACCTCCTGCGTGCAAGGCAGGCGCTCTCCCAGCTAAGCTAACGCCCCATAGGTCAATCGACTATAATATATAACCACATTTCACAACAAACTTGCAAGTCTTTTTTAAAAAATATATAATATTTTCTACGACAAAAGAGGTTTGTATATTTATGAGTTATTTATTAACGGTTGTATTACCAATCGTAGTTATTATATGTCTATTCATCGTTGTTTATAGATTTGTAACTAAGGCATTTGATGATAAAAAGGAAGATAAGATTGCTCATGCTGTCCCTTATATCACTGACCATGGCACAATCTTAAAGAAACGTTATACTCATTGGGGTGATTTCAATAATACTTACTATCTATCATTCCAATCAGATAGCGGTGTTGTTAATGAATTTGAAATAGATGGTAATGACTACAATCTTATTTTAGAAGGCGATACTGGTATTATCACAACTCAAGGAAGCCGTTTTATCGGTTTTGAATTAGACTAATAGGGATGGACGAAAGTCCACCCCTTTTTCATAGAATTCCATTTTCTTTATAACTGAAATAATCGTTTTTACCAACTATAATATGATCTATCAATGGTAGATTAATTATTCTTCCAGCTTCTGAAAGCTGATTAGTTGTAATATCATCCGCTATGGAGGGACTTGAAAAAGAAGACGGATGATTATGTGCAACGATTATTTTCACTGCTCCTTTCTTCAAAGCTTTAGAAAATACAATTCTACTATCTGCATCTACTTCATTAACCTTACCCACAAACATAATCTCATGGCCAATAATCTTATTTTTAACATTCAAATAAACTACTAAGAAATACTCTTGATCTTTCCAACCAATTTCTTTTTTTATCCAATCTATTAATAATTGTGGTTTATTGATTACATCTTCTTGTTTTAATTGTTGATAGCTTATGCGTTTAACTATCTCAAAGGTCGCAATTAGCTCACATGCTTTAGCTAATCCAATCCCTTTTATTTTAGTAAGTTGCTCAAGTGATAAATCATAAAGGCCGCTTAGTCCATCATATTGATTTAATAAATCATCACAATAGTCTAAAACACTTTTTTCTTTAGTACCTGTCTTTAATATGATCGCTAGTAACTCAGTATCACTTAATTGATTTATTCCATTACTAACAAGCTTTTCTCTAGGAGATTTATTAGCTATCCAATGGTTATTACTCATTACTTTCTAAAAGTAATTCTAATTTTAAAGAAACTGACACTACCCGAACTTGAAAGAGCTAACTTGATTACAGCTATTCCAAAGGCAATAAGAGTCAATATTTCTACTGCATTTTTTACCATTTAATTTCTCCAACCAAATCCAATTCCAAATAAGCTAATTCTTCCCCTTTTAGAAAACGCAATCCTGATAGCTACATAACCAATAATTCCAGCTACTATTTCCATTAATACCTTCATAAAATATCCTCCTACCTAATTAATATTCACTAAATAATAAAACTCCTAAATAATGATTATTAATTTAAAAAATACGAAGTTTCAAATCCCAATTTATTAATTCTATTATGGTAAAATTAATTAGTAGGAGAAATTACTATGGAAATTAAAGCTGTATTATTCGACATGGATGGTGTTATTACCGATTCAGAAACATATGCTAGAAAGAGCATGCACGAAACTTTTGAAAACAGAAACATCGAGTGGGATGAAGTCTTTTATAATTCATTATTAGGTATCAATCATAAAATGGGCCAGCAGTTAGCTATTAAGAAATTTGGTAGTGAAGAAGTTGCTGATTCAATCATGAATGAATTCATCACTAGATTAGAAGGTTACTTCATCAGAAAGGAAGTTAAGTTCAAACCAGGTGCTTTAGAATTAATCACTTATTTAAACGAGCACAACTTCCCTATCGCCTTAGCTACTAGTGGATCACCAGAAAAGATCAAGCGTTCATTCGATTCTAACAATGTAGATAATCCATTTACTCATATCATCAATGGCTCAATGGTTACTAACTCAAAACCTGATCCAGAGATTTTCTTAAAAGCAGCTAAGCTAGTAGATACTGATATCTCTAATTGTTTAGTTATTGAAGATTCAGTAAATGGAATAAAGGCAGCTATTAATGCAGGAAGTATTTCTTGTCTAGTACCTGACTACATCATTCCACCAATCGAGCTACAGAATCAAGCAAGTATGGTTAAGAAGGATTTATTTGAAGTACTAGAAGTAATGAAATCAGTTATTGAGAAATAGAAAAAAAGGATTTTGTTTCTGACTATAAAGCAGATTCAAAATCCTTTTTAATTTGATTAATAATTACTATTAATTAGATAGCAGTCCAGCCACCATCAACGCATAATAACTGACCAGTTGTATAGCTTGATGCATCAGAAGCGAAGTAGATTAAAGCACCATTTAATTCGCCTTCTCTTCCAAATCTTCCCATTGGACAACACATATCAGCGATACCCTGGTATGCAGAATTTGTTGTGATGTCACCAGTCATTTCAGAGCCGAAATAAGCAGGACCAATAGCGTTAACTGTAATACCCTTCTTAGCCCATTCAACAGCTAATGACTTAGTTAACATCTTAACACCACCCTTAGCAGTTGCGTAAGCAGTTACTGGCCATAAGTTGTTTGACATGCAAACTTCAGAATGTAATGAACCGATATTGATAACTTTACCATAACCATTTTTAATCATTACCTTACCAACTTCTCTAGCTACATAGAATACTGCATCTAAATTAGTACCGATAACCTTTCTCCAAGTATCATCACCACATTCAACAGCAGCAGTTCCATCACCAACACCAGCGTTATTAACTAAAATATCAATCTTGCCATAACAGTCTTCAACTTCCTTAACCATTCTAGCGATAGCAGTTGTATCTAATACATCACAGCTAGTAGCGAAGCACTTAACACCTAAAGCTTCAATTTCTTCCTTTACAGCCATTAGCTTGTCAACACGTCTGGCACAGATTGCGATATCAGCTCCCTGCTTAGCTAAAGCCTTAGCAAATTGAACACCTAAGCCACTAGAAGCACCTGTAACTAATGCAACTTTACCAGTTAAATCAAATAAGTTTTCCATAAAAAATCTCCTTGTTTCCAAGAAGATTTTATCATAAATATTTACCATAATAAGTCCATAATAGTGTACTTGTGAATTTTTCAACAACTCTCTAAACCATTGTGAATTCTGTTAAACAATTCACATTACCCCATTATTCTTAGGCCTTTTGGAAAATGATTTTTAATAGTTAGGTTATCTCCCTTACCAAAACCAATAGCCACGCCTTTATATCTGATTTGAACATATCCTTTATATCCAGGGATTTCTAATGATAACCCTTTTAAGAATTTATTTGCTTCTTCTAGGCTAGTTAAATCACAAATATTCTTAAAATCAGTAAAAGCCACAAAGAAATGATGAGCTGGCTCAATTCTATTTTTAACTATCTCTCCTAACATTACTCCAGATCTGATAACCTGAGTTTTTAAATCTAGTATTGGTTCATCAGTAACATAAACTTTGTTATCGAAGATAGTATAGCTTAATGTACCATTGTAGTTATGTTTGATAAAATCATCTACAAGCTTATCCTTTGAATACCTGTAACGTTTTACTTTGCTAGTATCACTACTGCTCTTTTTAATAAACTTAGCTAAGAAATGTCCCTCCCCATCATCAAATGGGAATACTCTTATAGTTAAGTGGTCTTTATCAAATCCCCTAGTACCACAATCTAAGTTAGGATCAACAAGTTCCATATCTGGATACTTTTCTAAGAATTGTTCTACAACACCTTCATTTTCATATTTGTTGTAAGTACATGTAGAGTAAACTAGTGTTCCATTCTCTTTTAAAGACATATAAGCATAATCTAAAATGCCTAACTGTCTTTTTGCACAAGCTAATACACTATTTAAATTGTAGTCCTTAATAGTTTCTGGATACTTCTTAAACATTGAAGCACCTGAACAAGGAGCATCAACAACAATCTTATCGAAGAATCCCTTTAATTGTGGGCATAACTTTTCGACTGTTGAATTAGTGACCATGACATTACTGCCACCGCATCTTTCGATGTTACTTAATAAAGTTAGTGAACGCTTATGATCATATTCATTTGATAACAAAAAACCAGTATTATTTAATCTGCTCAATATATGAGTGCTCTTTCCACCAGGAGCAGCACACAAATCTAAAACATAGTCATTTTCTTTAACATCTAAAGCATTAACAACCATAGTTGCACTAGGTTCTTGAAGATAGTAAAGACCACCTATATGGTATGGGTGTTTTCCTAACTTCGCATCATCAGAAAGAAGGTAAGTATCCTTATCAAACTTACTTACCTTACCAACTTCAACTTCTTGCTTTATCTGTTCAATATTTCCTTTAAGATTATTAACTCTTAGAGCCTTATACATTGGATTATCTTGAGTTTTCAAGAATAATTCAAATTGCTCATCAGTTAACATCTCTCTCATTTCGGAAATGAAATAACTATTCTCCATTAATTTAATTTTCCTCTTCTAATGCCTCTGTAATCATTGGAACTAATTGTGATTTACGTGAGATAAATCCATTTAAGAATACTAAATCATCCTTAATCTGTCCATACTTACTAAATGCAGATTCTAATTGATTTACATCCTTACCTCCAGGAATTACATAGCTTCCTGTTCCATCAATTAATGTAAATACCATTAATACAATATTAGCACCTGAATCTTGTGAGTATTGGCTAACCTTATCTTTCATACTGCTTAAAATAGGCGCAAATGAATTGTAGTCCACAACGTTAGTTTGAGCTACAACAACCTTCATCTTATTAATTGTAAACGCCTTTAAGTCAGTATTGAAGATTTCATTGATTGACTTATCTTCTAAACTTACTCCAGCAACTAAGATCTTTGGTCCTAATTCTCTTAAGGAAATCTTAGCCTTTTTAGCTAACATCTTAGCTGTCTCTTCATCCTGTTTTGTACAAGTAACACTCTTGAAGTTGACAGTGTCAGAGATGATAGCTGAGCATAATAATCCAGCTAAAGTCTGAGGAATCTCAATATTGTTTTCCATAAAAATCTTAGTGATTATGGTAGCACAACATCCAGTCTGCTCATTTCTAAAAGTAACAGGGCTTGCAGTCTTTACTCCACCAATACGGTGATGGTCAATAATTTCTAAAATATTAGCTTCCTCTACTCCTTCAATAGATTGATCAAATTCATTATGGTCAACCATAATTAGGTTTCTAGTAGCGTGCTGTAAAACGTGATATCTGGAAATAGTACCGATAACATGCTTTCTAGCATCGATAATTGGATAGCTTCTAAATCTAGACTTATTAATCTTACGCTTAACATTTTCTACATAATCATCATACTTAAAAGTAATCATATTAGTAGACATGATAGTTTCTACCTTAGCTGCTAAAGGTAATGATTTGATAATGTCATACATATCTAATGGGCTATTCAATAAGCAGACATCCTGCTCTTTAGCAATCATCTTAGTCTCTTCAGAAACATATTCAGTATTTGTTACGATTATAACTGCTGGTTTATTAGCGATAATATCGCAAATTAATTTCTCATTACATGAAGTGATAACGATTGAATCAGCAACATTCTTATCAATCTTTTCAATTACAACATTTATTTCACCATTAGTTAATCTTGTCTTATCAGCATAAACCTTAGACGCACTTAAAAAGTTAGCTATTTCTCCAACTGATGTCTGTTTTAAAATATTAGTTAATTTTTCATTTCTTGGAATTAGTAAATCTGTAATATCAGATATAGATAAGATACCTCTCAAATGAAGACGATTAGTTGTAACCGCAATTACTCTTTTATCGTGTTCTCTCATTAGTTTTAAAGCATCTGCGATAGTATCATCTCTTAAACAAGTGACAACATCATCAAATTCAATATCTCTAATTCTAGTCTTGATATCCTTAACAATTGGAGGAGCAAACTCATTAAAGTAATTTAAGATATATTTTGTTTCATTATTTAATTCACCTAATCTAACAGCGATAGCGTCAAATCCCATTTGCTGTTTAAAGTAGGCATATGCCATAGCCGAAATTATAGAATCGGAGTCAGGGTTACGATGCCCAGTAACATAAATTGTACTTTTTCCCATTTTATATTGCCTCTTTTTCTTATATTTTATCACACACCTAAACATTAATTAACACCAAAAGTCTCAAGTTTGGTTTATAATATTAGCGGGTGATGAAATATGTCAGATGTAACAGAATTAAAAAACGAACTTGATGCTGTAGATAGCATGCTAAAGGATTTATTCATTAGAAGAATGAACTTAATTAAGAAAGCTAACGATGCTTACAACCAGGCAAAGTATGTATTAACTTTACCTACAAAAGAAGCTACTGCTGAAGAACTAAATGACTACTACAACAAATTTAACTTTAATATTGATGAATTAGCTCAAACATATGTAAGTGAGTTAAACAATGAATATGATAAGTTTATGCGTGATGGCGCTGACTATAAGACCGATTCTAACGCAGTATTTGCCCTAAGCAAAATGGCTCAAGAGGATAAGGATCCTAATAAGATCAACGCAACTATCGGATCATTATTTGGTGAAGAAGGATCAATTGTTGCCTTCAACTCAGTATACGATAGCTTTGATAAGGTTGATAACAAGCGTAAAGCTGCTTATTCTGAAGGAATCGGCGGTAATAAAGCTTTTAGAGAAGCAGTATTCAATTGGATGAATCATAATAACCAGATTAACTTATATCACGATGTAATTGCGACAAGCGGTGGTACTGGAGCTATCTCATTAGCTTTCAATAACTTGATTAATCCTTCTGAAACAATCCTATTACCAGAAATTGCTTGGTCAAGTTATGGACTTATAGCTAGAAGCTGTCATTTAAAGACTGCTACATATAAGTTAACAGATGAAAACAATAACGTTAGTTTAAAAGACCTAATGTTAAAAGCTTTACAGATTATCAAAAAGCAGCACAAGTTAGTTGTTGTTATTAACGACCCTTGTCAGAATCCTACTGGTATCACATTAGGAAGTGAAAACTGGAAGTTATTAATTGAATATTTCAATACATTAACTGAATACGGTAAGGTTGTTGTTGTTAATGACGTAGCTTATATCGATTATTGTTACAACGATGGATATGACTACATGAAGAACTTTAACTACATGAATAAGGATGTCTTAATGTTAGTAGCTTACAGCTGTTCTAAGACATTAACTGCTTATGGATGTAGAGTTGGTGCAGCAGTTATCATGAGCCAGGATAAGGAAGAACTAGATAAGGTATCTAAGGCATTAACTGTTGGATGTCGTGCTTTATGGAGCAACGTAAATACAGGTTTCATGGATGCAGCAGCAGAAATGTTCACTACTAAATCAGAACAGTTCAAAGCTGAAAAAGCTAAGTATGTTGATTTATTACAACAAAGAAGTAGCGCCTTTGTTAGCCAAGCTAATGAAGTAGGCTTACCTATCTATCCATATACTGAAGGCTTCTTCGTAACAGTAAGAGTTGAAGATAAAGATTTATTAGCTAAGTATCATGCTGCACTATTAGAAAAGCATATCTATACATTAAAGGTAACTAAGGGTATCAGAGTAGCTATTTGCTCTATGGCTGTTAAGGATTGTGAAAGAATGCCGAAGGCAATGAAGGAAATCTTAGAGGAACTTCAGAATGCTTAAAGTCGCTTTTATCTACGATTTTGATTTAACACTATGTACTAAAAACATGCAGGAATATTCACTATTACCAATGTTGAATATCGAAGCTGACTCCTTCTGGAAAGAAGTAGGAGAAATAGCTAAAAAAGATGGAATGGATGCTATTTTAGCTTATATGTACATGCTTGTTAAAAAGGCTAAAGAAAACAATAAGCCTTTAACTAAGGATATCATCACATCATTAGGTAAAGATATTGAATACTACCCTGGTGTTGAAGAATACTTCGATAGAATCAATGAATATGCCTTATCAAAAGGTATTGAACTACAGCACTATGTAATATCATCAGGAACTGAAGAAATAATTGAAGGAAGCAGTATCTTTAATAAGTTTAGAAAAGTATACGCTTGTAAGTTCCATTATGATGAACAAGGTAACGCTGATTGGCCAGCAGTAGCTATCAACTACACTGGAAAGACTCAATTCTTATTTAGAATTAATAAGAATTCTCTAGATATCTCTGATAATAGCAAGATCAATGCCAAGATGGATATACAGGATAGAGATATCGCATTTAATCATATGGTATATATAGCTGATGGTATGTCAGATGTTCCTTGTATGCAGTTAGTAAAGAACTCTGGTGGTTATTCAATTGCTGTACATGAAGATGGATCAAAAACAGCTTCTCAATTAGTTAAGGATGGAAGAGTCAATTACGCTGCTGATGCTAACTACTGTGAAAACAGTCCATTAGATAAAATTCTTCATTCAATTCTTGATAAAATCGCTATTGATTATACATTAGAACAATACGCTAAGTAACAGGTAGAAATACCTGTTTTCTTTTCTATTTCTCTTGCATATTATTATTCTATTGTGCTAGAATAGTTAGGCATAAGCGGGTGTGGCGAAATTGGTAGACGCACTAGACTTAGGATCTAGCGCCTTTGGCATGTGGGTTCGAGTCCCTTCACCCGCACCATATTGTATATAAAGCCTTTGAATAAAGGGCTTTTTTAATTTGTTTTTTGTGCCTGTTTGATATAATGCATATGTAAATAGACACTTCGTCATCAACAAAAAGGAGGTTCAGTGTGGGATTTTTTGACATTTTCAACAATAAAGAATCAGATACACTAAATGATATGAGTTATATTGCTGACATACATCATATAAGAGAGTCATGGCAACAATACGATTTCCTTTTAGCTGCTAGAGGCTATGGATGGGACTACATTATTGATTCAGCTGAATATATGGCTGATAATGATTTATCTAATATTTCAACAGTAAGCTTGTCAAAGATTATGGGATCTGGTGAAATAGAATTAATTGACGAATATAAGATGACTGGCTCAATAAAACAAATGAAATCTTTAGTTACTGAATCTGGGGTATTAGGAATTGGTGGTATCAGTAAAACTATCAAAGTACCTGTAAAAATTGTCTGGTTCAATCAAACGAGAGTTATTCGAATCTTCACTACTATTGATGATGAAGACTTAATGTTAAGATATGCTGAAACATTAATTCGTCGCAGTTTCAATACCAAAAATGCCCTGAAAAAGGCAAAACCATTCACAAATAATCAATAGTTTTCCTCTAGTAAGAAAAACAGCAGGAAATAGATATCCTGCTGTTTTAAAACGGGAACTATATTACTATTTATTCAAAGTTCATTATTACTTTGATATTCTTAAATGATTTATCAGCAGCATGTAATAAAGCTGTTTCAATTTCATCAATTGGAAGCTGTTCAGTAATGATACTCTTAATAGCTGTTCTTTCATTTTCGATATGATCGATTACTTCCATAATTGTTTCTTGAGTATAGCCTGCTGAACCGATAATCTTTGGTTCTGACATAAAGATACCACCATTGATTGGTAAATCTTCGTTATATACAGAAACGATTACATATTTTGTACCTTCAGCACACATACCCAATGACTGCATTAATAAGTCCTTAGCACCAGCGCAATCTACATACAATTGAACATTTGGCTTCTTACCAGCTACTCTATTAGCTAAACCAGGAATAGAAGCTAGCTGCTGGAAAATTTTTGGATTAGCAAACTGCATCTTTGTAGCAGTATTAACATATTCACCAAAGTATTCGCATAACTTTTCAGCTACATCTTCTTCTCTAGAATTAACTGTCTTTGCACCAATTTTTCTAGCAACTTCTAATTTCCATTCATTTCTATCAACTACTACAACGTTTTTAATACCATGATTAATTAAACCTGCAGCTGCGCATAAACCAATTGTACCAGCACCTAATACTACTACATTATCAGTTGGCTGGGGATTAGTACATAACGCACCCTGTGTACCTACAGCTAAAGGTTCAACGATAGCAGCTAAATCTAAATCTACATCTGGTTTTAATACATAAACGTTATAATCCTTCTTAGCATTCTGAACTAAAATGTATTCACCAAAAGTACCTAAAACATCCGCTTCAATCTTACCAGCTAAATGAGCCTTCATTGGTTCAACGAAAACAACATCACCAACATTTAAGTCATCAGAAACATTTGCACCCTTAGCACAAATCTTACCTACACCTTCATGTCCTTCAACCATTTCGTTCCAAACACCATATCTGATACCACCATGTAACCATGCGCCTGAATCTGAACCACAGATACCTGCTTTAACCATTTTAACTAGCACATCGTTTTCGCCCATTACAGGTACATCTACTTCATCTAAAGTAACATTTTTAATTGCGTGGTAAACTCCACCCTTCATCTTTGTCATAAATATATTTCCTCCAATATGTTAACTTCATTATATTTACTACAAGCATATTGTTGTTATTGAATTTTAGCTATAGTTATTGTATTTTAGTTATATGTGAGGAATTTATCATGATTAACAAAGATATTACTACTCTAATTGAATTTATACATTGTATTTATAATATTGATTTTCATGTTTATGATAAGTATGGTAATTGCCAGAATCCAAACCCATTAACTCAAGGATATATCGTTAATCATCTACAGTTTGTAAATCAACATTTAGAGAACCCTGTTATTTCTTCAAACAAATCAGGTCTACAATATATCACTGTATCAGATGTTAATTGCGACCACTATGTTTTAGGGCCTTACTTATCAATAGCCTATTCAGATAGAGATATAGAAACGCTACTAAATAATAATTACGTCAACATGCTATCTATTTCAGAAAGAAACAAATTGAGGGATACACTATCTAGCTTACCTATTCTAGAACAGAATACTACCTTTCAATATAGCGTAATGCTATATTACGCAGTTAACCATATAAAGGTACCATTCTCATCAATTGTCTTTGAAAAATCAACAATTGAAGATACTATTTATCAAAAGGATGATAATTTATTTATTACAAGCTATCAATTAGAGAAACAGACATACGATACAATCAAGAATGGTGAGAAAGCAAATTTCGATAAACTATTCAACTATGCCGATATCATTCGCTACCGTAATGTCTACCCTGCTAACATTCTACGATCAAGAAAAGACTTATCTTTGTTCTTCATTGGGTTATCAGGTCATGCCGCTATAGAAGCTGGACTTGATCTAAACTCCGTCTACAGCAAGCAAGCCCATTACACTACACTAATCGAAGATGCAAATAGTGAGGCTAAAATAGCAGAAATTGAGATGCGACTATTTGAAGATTTCGCTAACATGACAAATAGCTTACTAAATAATAACGGTCACAGTAATTTCGTTAACAAAGTCGAGGCATATATTAACGCTAATATCTATAGTTCTATTTCCATCGATGAATTAGCCTTATCTATGAATTTGTCAAAATACTACCTGACTAAAAGATTTTACAAAGAGACTAAAATAAAACTGATAGATTATATAAATGAGCAGAAAATGGAAGTGGCTAAAGATCTTTTAAAATATACTAACTACTCAATATCAGAAATATCAGATCAACTTGCTTATCCAAATTTATCATATTTCTGCTATTTGTTTAAGCAAATCAACAATGTCACCTGCAGTGATTATCGTAAAAATCTTACTAAATCATAATACCGATTTAAATCATTCATCTTTGCAAAGATAAATAAAGAATAGTAGAATAATAAGGTACGAAAAGGAAGTATTATATGAAAAAATCATTATTAAGAAGTTATGCAAAGCTTTTAGTTAAAAAAGGCGTAGCATTAAAAAAAGGTCAGGAACTAAATATTTATGCTAGTATTGACCAGGCTGCTTTAGTAACTGAAGTGGTAAGAGAAGCATACAAGGCTAAGGCTAAGACTGTTAACGTTGAATGGGAATGCCAGGAAATCAGTAAGCTTAACTACAAGTTTCGCTCTTTAGAAACTATGTCAGAAGTATTAGATTGGCAGAAGGCTAAGATGCAGCACAGAGTTGATGTTTTACCAGCAAGATTATATATCAGCTCAGAAGATCCAGATGGAATGAAGGGTGTGGACCAGAAAAAGCTAGCTAAAGCTAGAATGAAAACTTATCCAGTAATGAAGCCATATATTGATCAAGTTGACAATAAGGAACAGTGGTGTATCGCTGGAGCAGCTGGTGAAGCTTGGGCTAAGAAAGTATTCCCTGATCTACCAAAGAGAAAGGCTGTAGAAAAGCTTTGGGAAGCTATCCTATATACAGCAAGAGTATGGGATGATCCAGTAAGCGAATGGGAAAAACACAATAAGAACTTAGCTGAAAAGTGTGCATATTTAAATTCATTAAATTTAGCTAAGTTACACTACACTTCTTCTAATGGAACTGACTTCACAGTTGGTTTAATTAAAGAAGGTATCTTTGCTGGTGGTAGCGAAGTAGCTTTAGGTTCAAATATCGAGTTCAACCCTAACATCCCATCTGAAGAAGTATTCACTTCTCCAAAGAAAGGTGAAGCTGATGGTATCGTTTATGCAACTATGCCATTATCATACCAGGGTGAATTAATCGAAAACTTCAGCGTTCGTTTTGAAAACGGTAAGGCTGTAGAAGTTCATGCTGAAAAGGGTGAAGAATTATTAAAGCAGATGATTTCAATGGATGAAACTGCTGGATACTTAGGCGAATGTGCTTTAATTCCATTTGATTCTCCAATCAATAACACAGGCATCTTATTCTACAACACTTTATATGATGAAAACGCAAGCTGTCATTTAGCATTAGGCAGAGGCTTTACTAATTGTATTAGAGATTACGAAAAGTACTCTCAGCAAGAGTTAAAGGATATGGGTATTAACGATTCAATGATCCATGTTGACTTTATGATCGGCAGCAAGGACATGAATATCGTAGGTATTACTCAAGAAGGTAAGGAAATCCAGATTTTCAAAGACGGAAACTGGGCATTCTAAAAAAGAAAAAAGAGGTTATCAAACAATAGATTTCTATTAATCTATACAGGTTTGAAACCTCTTTTACTATTTTTCATTTGTAGTAGATACTAGTCTTAACTTAGCGACCCTTTGGCCAATACTTTGACTATTAAATAATAGTAACAAGGCTTGAGTTAATAAAGCGAATACATAAGTAAAGAAAATTATCGCCTTAATAATTACATGATATTGATAATCAATAATATTAGCTAATAAGAAATCAGCTATAGCCCCAAATACTACAGGAATACCAAATACTATAAATAGCTCAGTTATATAAAGAACAAATATACTTAATGGTTTATATTTCGCTGAATCATGTTGATATCTTATCTTAACAAACCATTGTCCAATAGTTCTTCCCTGTAACAGAATTGGAATAACTACTAAATAGATAAAGGAGATAGAAATAATATAATGTCCTTCAATATTATATTTCTCTAATAAGGTAGAAACGATTGAAGAAATAATTATATAAATAAAAACATCAATTCCCATTGCGGTTAATCTTCTAAACAAAGAAACCTTTAATCCTAACTGTCTAGAATGCTCATCAATCTTATCTCTATCTGGTAATATTAAATAGAATGGCTTAACTAAATAATAACCTATAACTCCGCCTAAAGAATTCGCACACAAATCATCCAAATCAAAT
>JAZRWC010000107.1:0-18894 GCA_045599505.1 Erysipelotrichaceae bacterium
GGAGCACATGTAGATGTAACAGGAATGTACACAACTACTCAGACAACTACAGCAGCACCAGCAAACAGCTGGACATGCGCATGTGGAACAGTTAATACTGGAAACTATTGTTCAAACTGTGGAACAGCTAAGCCAGTAAGCAACAGCTGGACATGCGGTTGTGGAACAGTTAACACAGGTAACTACTGTTCTAATTGTGGAACTAAGAAGCCTAACTAATATAATGTAAAATACGAGGTTTATTATGGGATTATTTGATAAGAAATATTGTAGCGTATGTAATGGCGCAATCGGTTTATTAGGTAACCGTAAGTTAGAAGATGGCAATTTATGTAAGGATTGTGCAAGCAAGCTTTCTCCATTCTTCTCTGATAGAAGAAGATCTACTGTTGCTGATATCAAGAAGCAGTTAGAATACAGAGAAGCTAATGAAAGAAACTTAGCTGGATTCTTACCAACATTAACAATTGGTGATTCAATGAAGTGTTATGTTGACCAGCCAAGAAGACAGGCTGTATTCACTAGAGGCGATTACAAGAAGAGCAATCCAGACTTAATTCCATTAGGATCAATCTTAGCGGTAGATGTTACAGTTGATGAAGATAGAGATGAAGAATTCGATAAGAACGAAGAAGGAAAGAGCGTTTCTTTCAACCCTCCTAAGTACAAATATGAATACACATTCAATGTTGACGTAAAGGTTAGACATGATTATTTTGATGAAATCAAGTTTGAATTAGCTGATGATATCGACTCACCTGAATCAGATGAATACAAGGCTGCAGTTGAATCAGCTAAGAAGTTAGTTTACGCTTTAACTGGTAAGACTTGGGAAGATACAAGCAAACATCAGTATTATGAAGATAATAAGGTTGCGGAACCTGAAGAACCTACAACTACTGAACCAGAAAAGCCAGTATTAGCAGAAGGTGAATGGTTCTGCCCACAGTGTGGTGCTAAGAACTCAAGCAACTTCTGTATGACTTGTGGTGAAAAGAAGCCTCAAAGAGCAATCAACTTCTGTCCTGATTGTGGCTATAAGTTCCCAGAAGGATCAAATCCTAAGTTCTGTCCACAGTGTGGAAAGGCTTTAGGCTAATAAATAATTAATTAGTATTTGGCTGCATTTATCTTTAAGTGCAGCCAAATTTCTCAAAAAGAGTTGTGAAAGGGGAATTTACTATGAGTAATATGGAATACTTCAAGTGTCCTTGTTGTAGTGGAACTATCAATTATGATACAACTTCAAAAAAGTTAAAGTGTGCGTATTGTGATTCAGAGTTCCCTATTGAAACTTTAGAAAACTATAATCAGGATATTAACGATACAGTTGAGTCAGATTTCACTTTTGAAACTGTTCCAAATGGTGAGTGGCAGGCGGCTGAAATCAATGGTTTATACAACTACATTTGTAAGCACTGTGGTGGAGAATTAATTACTGACAATACAACTATCGCTACAAATTGTCCATATTGTGGTAATGCGGTAGTTTTAAATAACGAAATTAAAAATAGCATTAAGCCAGACTATGTCTTACCATTTAAGACAACAAGAGAAGATGCTAAAAAGGCATATTTAAATCACGTTTCTAGCAAGAAGATGGCACCAAAGGCATTCAAGGAACAGAATCATATCGATGAAATTAAGGGCATTTATGTACCGTTCTGGTTATACGATGCTGATGTTGATATGGCAGCTAAGTTTACTGCTGAAAAGCAAAGAGCATGGTCAGATGAAGACTATGATTATGTAGAACATTCATACTATTCTTTATTTAGAGCTGGTGGAGTATCATTCGCCAATGTTCCGTCTGATGGTTCTAGCAAAATTGATTCTACAATTATGGAATCAATCGAGCCATTTAACGTTAATGAGGCAGTAGACTTCCAGACAGCATATTTAGCTGGATTCTTCGCTGATAAGTATGATTTAACATCAGAAGAAAGCTCTAAGAAGGCTTACGAGAGAATCAAGAACTCATCAATAAATAAGTTAAAAGAAACTGTAAATGAGTATGATGATGTTAAGATTGACTCTATTAGAATGGGCTTTGATAATGAATCAGTTAAGTATTGTTTATTACCAGTTTGGTTATTAAATACTACTTATAATGGAGAAAAGTATACATTCGCAATGAATGGTCAGACTGGTAAGTTTGTAGGTAATTTACCTGTTGATGCCCAAGCTAGTAGAAGTAATTTCTGGGGTACATTTGTGGTAGTATTCATTATCGCAATGGCTATCAACTTCGGTTTAACATTACTATAGGAGGCTAAATATGAAAAAATTAAATAAATTATTTGTTTGTATTTTAGCTGTACTAATGGTTTTAGCCTTAGGTAGTGGTGCCTCAGCCGAAAATAAAAATGTATTTGATAATGCTGGATTAATCTCAGCTGATCAGGCTGAGTTCTTAGATCAGAAATTATCTGAAGTATCTGGCAAGCAGGATTGTGGTGTATATATCGTTACAACTAGTTCCTTAGATGGTAAATCTATCCAAAAGTATGGTGATGATTTCTTCTTAGATAATGATCTTGGAGTAGGAAATGATAAATCAGGTATCTTATTTGTGGTATATGTGAATGGTGAAGATAGAGAGTTCAATATGACTACTCATGGATACGCTATTTACGCATTCACTGATTTTGGTATGGATAGAATTGCGGATGATATCATTGATGATATGGTTAATAGTAAATACGCTTTAGCTTTCAATAGATTCTTAGATAGATGTGATGAATATCTTACATTAGCTCATAATGGTACTCCAGTTGATGTACCAGTTAAGGAGGAAAAGAAGTTTAATCCATTATCAGCTGCAGGAATCTCTTCAGTTATCGCCTTAATTATTTCTGCTATTTCTAATGGCGTTAAGACAGGTGAAAATGTTTCTGTCAGAGGTAAGGAAACTGCCAGCAACTATATTAAGGAATCTACATTTAGAGCTGGTAGAAGAAGAGATACATTCTTATATTCTCAAATCACTAGAACAGCTAAGCAGAAAAATGAAGGAAAGGGTGGCTCAACTACTCATACTCATGAATCTGGTGAAACATTCGGTTCTGGTGGTCACAGAAAATTCTAGAGAGGTATAAATTAATGAATAAAAAAGTGGTTTTACTACATAACAACGATATTCATGGTGATTTCTTACCATCAAAGAAGGGTCATACAATGGTTGGTGGTATCGCTTTGTTATCTGGTTTTATTAAAAAGACTAGAAAAGAAGAGAAGAATGTTATCTACGCTATTGCGGGTGATATGTTCAGAGGCTCAGTAATTGATAGTGAATATAAAGGTATATCAACTATTGAGTTAATCAACTTCTTGCATCCTGATGTTGTTACAGTGGGAAATCACGAGGTTGATTATGGAATTGCGCATCTTCTATTTTTAGAAAAGTGCGCTAAATTTCCAATCATTAATGCCAACTTATATATTAAGAGTAATCACGCAAGATTGTTTACTCCTTACAAAATCATTGAAGTTGATGGTTTAAATATCATGTTTATCGGTATTTTAACTGATGAGGTTTTATCACAAACTAAATCAGAAGCGATTATCGGTTCTTTCATTGACTTGTGGGAAGCTAAAAGAGAAATCGGTGTAATCATTGATAACTATAAGACTACTAAGATTGACTGCACTGTGCTATTAACTCATATTGGCTTACAACAAGATATCGAGTTAGCTAAGATCCTAGATGAAAACTGGGGAGTTGATTTAATTGTCGGAGCTCATACTCATTCATTTATGGATGAACCAGTAATCTCAAATGGTATTCCAATTGTGCAAGCTGGATTTGGCTCAGGTCAGATTGGTAGATGCGATTTAGAGTTTGATGAAAAGACTAGAAAAATCGTCGATATGAAGTGGTCTTGTTTAGAAGTTAGTGATGAAGTTTGTCAAAGAGATAAGGTGATGGATGCTTTATTAGAGAGCTATAAATCTGAGACTGATAAGAAGTATCAGAGAATCATTACTCAATTTTCTAGGGAGCTAACTCATCCATCAAGATATCAAGAAACAGAGTTAGGAAACTTAACTGCAGATTTATTGCAGAAGGATTCTTCATTTGACATAATGTTCTACGCTTCAGGGGCAATAAGAAAAAAGACTATGGGTCCAATTGTGACATACCAAGATTTACAGGAATGTTACCCATATGATGGTGGTGTAGTTATGTTAGCTGTAAGCGGTAAACAATTAAAGACAATCATGAGACATCTATTAAGAGATGAACAGTTTGTTGAAGGATCTCATGGTGAATTCTATCAGGTATCACAGGGGTTTAAGGTTGTTCTTAATAAAACATTAGATATTTTTGAAGAATTTTCGTTGAATGGCAAGCATATTAAAGATGATGATATGATTAATATCGGTGTTCAGGATGGATATCATTATTCTGGCTTCAGCGAATTTTTTGGAGTAAATGTTGAAGAAGTTAAAGCCAATAGAAAACCTAAGATGGTTATCACTTCATGCTCTTCTATCTTTGAAGAACTATTGATGGGTGAAAGTGACATCGAGGCAAATATTGAAGGTAGATTAGTCGTAAAATATTAATAAAATGGTAATAAAGGGTGATAGAAATATCATCCTTTAATATAAAAAATAATTTAAAAATAGTATGTTGAATGCGATACAATATGAGTCAACAAAGGAAATTAGTGAAATTGTTATCAAAAATCGGGTATTATTTAGGAGAAATTTCAATTAAAACTATTTAATAATTACTTCAAAGAAAGTATAATATTATGGAGAAATGGTGATGTATATGGTAAATTTTGACGATTTAGATTTAAACTTAAAAAACAAAGAAGAATTAGTTGCAAAAGCAAAGGCATTAGCAGAATCTGCTAATCTTGGAAATGCTTTAAAACAGGCAGCTTCTCTAAAAAAAGCCTGGAAGAGATTTGAAGACTACGAATCAGCTTCAGAAGAAGAATTACGTGGTAAGTTCGATGCTTATTTAGCTACAATCAATGCTAAGAGAAATGAATTAACACAGAACGCTGTTGAAACAAAGAAGGCATTAGTTGCTAAGGCTAAGGAAGTAGCTGAAATGACAAACTTCAAGCAGGCTAATACAGCTATGACAGAATTAATGAATCAGTGGAAGGTATCAGGTAGTGCTGGTAAGGAAACTGATGATGAATTATGGAGTGAATTCTCTGCAACAAGAAAGGCTTTCTTCGAAAAGAAGAACGCATACTATGCAGAATTATCTGAAAGATTTGCAGCTAGCAAGTCAGCTAAGGAAGCTATCATTGCTAAGGCTGAAGAATTAGCAACTTCTACAGAATGGAAGAAGACAACTGCTACTTTAAATGAATTATTAGAACAGTGGAAGGCTGCTGGAACAAGCGGTAGAGAAAACGATGACGAATTATGGTCAAAGTTCTCAGCTGCAAGAAAGGCTTTCAACAAGGCTAAGAATGAACATTACAGCCAGTTAAGAGCTACTTTCGAAGAAAGAGCTGCTAAGAAGGAAGAATTAATTAAGACAGCTAAGAAGTTCGTAGCTATCGGTGATTTCTCTTCTGAATCAGTTGAAGCTGTTAAGGCTTTAAGAAATGAATGGAAGGCTGTTGGAGCTTGCGATAGAGAGAAGGAAGAATCTTTATGGCAGCAGTTCAACGAAGCAGTTAACTTATACTTCCAGAATAGAAGAAACGGTTAATTTCGTTAACTAATTTGAACTTAAATGAGGTGTGATTGAAAGATTACACCTTTTTTCAACTATAGAGGGATAAAATATGTTATTAGGTGCATTAATAAATGGCTTACTAATTGCGGTAGGTACAACATTTGGATTAATACTAAAAAAGGGAATCAAGGAAAGCTATCAAAGCTCAATCATTAAGGCTTTAGGGCTAGTAGTAATGTTTTTAGCTATTACAGGTTTTTCTGCTGAAGCTTCAACTATGAATGTCTTGTTATCGGTAGTCATTGGTACTCTTTTTGGTGAATTAGTAGATTTAGATGGCAAAGTCAATAAACTAGGAGCTTGGATTCAAAGCAAGTTTAAGAATGTAGGAGAAGTAGCTAGAGGATTTGTGGATGGTACTTTACTATTCTGCGTAGGCGGTATGGCTATTATTGGTGCGTTCCAGAGTGCATTATTAAATGATCATTCAACTCAGATTTTAAAGGGTATTATCGACATGGTTGTTGCCTGTTTTATGGCTGCTCAAGCAGGTGTTGGAGTGTATTTCTCAGGAATTTCAGTATTTTTATATCAGGGAGTTTTAACTGTATTTGCTTCACTATTTGGAGATTTCTTAACAGGAAATGCTTTAGCTATGATGCAATTAACAAATGTTGGGTCATTAGTTTTACTTACTGTAGGTATGAATATGGCTGAGATAGGCAAATTCAAGAGTATGAATATGCTTCCTGCTATTTTAGTAGCTGTAATATTAGCACTATTTGGAATCTAGTATTTCCCAGGAAATAACAGAGATTTTTGACGTAAAAAACAAAACAAGGAGAGGATTATTCCTCTCCATTTAAACTTTCTTCGATATTGTTAATAACGTCAGCTAGTATTTCTAAAGCGTCTTCAACAGTTGTTAAACATCTGATTCCTTCTTTAAAATTAGCTGGCTTAATTTCATCACATCTTAAAGCTTTAAATCTTTCATCAAAAGCTTTTAGTTCTTTATTAATGATTTCGCTAACGAAAGCTTTATCATCGTGTGATTTTGTCTTGACGTATTTGTAGGAAATCATTGAGATTGACGCAAGTAATGCTCCACATATATTACCACTCATCATTCCTCCACCAAATCCAGAAAGAAGTTTCATATCATCATTACTTAAGTTTAGTTTGTAAAATTCATTAGCAGCTAAAAATACTGTTTCAGCACAATTGTAGTTATTCTCTAGATAATATTTCTTGGCTAATTCTTTTAATTCATTCATTTGTTTTCTCCTTTCCCTCTGTAGATAGTCTAAATAAGAATAGTAACAGCCACAATATTGTTGCCTATACAAATTCTTTTCGTTAGCGATAATGCTTCCTTTTTGTAAACCGCCATTCTTTTTGAAATCAGAGTAGAAATATTTAATGTTAGGGTAATTACTAACTAATTTTTCTCCAATCTGATTTAATACTTCAGAATCCTTTTGTCTTGATACTGTCATTACAGTAGTGAAGTAGTCAAAATGATTTTCACTTGCGTAATCTAGTGCTTGTTTCATTCTTAATGAGTAACACAATTTGCATCTAGCTCCTCTTTCAGGTTCATCCTTTAATGGTTTTAATTTTTCTAAATAGTTTTTGCCATCAAACTCTGTTTTAATAATCTTGATGTTTGTGTTGTGCTCATTATTATAATCATCAATTAGTCTTACAAGTTCATTATATCGACGATCATATTCTTTAAATGGGTAAATATTATCATTGTTGTAGTAAAGAGTTAAATCGAAATATTCAGCTAAGTATAAGGCTGGATAACAAGCACATACTGCACAACACGTGTGCATAAGTAAAGAAGGACGTTTACCGTCCTTTACGATGTTCTCTATTTCTTGTAGCTGTAATAAGTAATATTTCTTTTTCTCTTGTCCACGCATATTAATAAATAAACATACTATCGCCAAATGAGAAGAAGCGGTATTTTTCTTCTACGGCATGTTTGTAAGCTTCAAAGATAAAATCTTTTCCAGCGAAAGCACTAATCATCATGATTAATGTTGATTTAGGTAAATGGAAGTTTGTGATCTGCCCATCGATAGCTTTGAATGTATAACCTGGATAAATAAAGATATTTGTTTCTCCAGAACATTTACAGAAAGTACCGTATTTCTGCATTACTGATTCAAGTGTTCTTGTAGAAGTAGTTCCTACTGAAATAATTCTTTGTCCATTAGCTTTAGCTGCGTTTAATATATTAGCGGCTTCTTGGCTCATTTCATAATATTCAGTATGCATTACATGAGTAGTAACATCCTCTACTGAAACAGGTCTAAATGTACCTAGACCAATATGTAGTGTTACATCTACAAACTTACACCCTTTAGCTTCAATCTTCTTAATTAATTCATCAGTGAAATGTAAACCTGCAGTAGGAGCTGCGGCACTACCTTCGATCTTTGAATATACTGTCTGATATCTTTCAGGATCGTTTAGTTTTTCCTTGATATATGGTGGTAATGGAACATTACCTAACTGGTCTAATATTTCCATAAAGATTCCTTGGTAAATCATCTTGAAGAATCTAATGCCAGTCTCACCAATTTCAACACACTCTGCTTTTAGTTGTCCATCACCAAAAGTGATAATAGTGCCTAGCTTAACGATTTTGGCGTTGCCAACTAATGTTTGCCAGATATTATTGCCTTCATCCTTTAATAATAGTACCTCACAATGTCCATCATCTCTTGTGCCATTTTCTTTGGCAAATTTTGTGCCAAATAATCTGGCTGGGATAACTCTAGTGTTATTTCTAACGATGATGTCATCTTCTCTTAAATAGTCGATAATCTCGTAGAAATGATGATCAGAATATGTATGGTCATTTTTATTTACTACTAATAGTCTTGAAGAGCTTCTGTCTGTTAATGGTGTTTGAGCTATTAACTCTTCAGGTAAGTAGAAATCAAAATCATCAGTTTTCATTAATTAAAATCCTCTTTGATCAAATTTGCTATTGTCTAGCATTTCTTTCTTAAAGTCTAAGAATCTATCTTCCTTAATAGCTGCTCTAATATCTTCAGCGAGCTTTAATAGATATCTTAAATTGTGAATAGACATTAATCTAGAACCAAATCCTTCATCGCATCTGAATAAGTGATGAATATAAGCTCTAGTGTAGTTTTTACACGCGTAACAATCGCACTTAGGATCTAGTGGTCCAAAATCCTTAGCATATTGTTTCTTTTTAATATTGATACGGCCTTCGCTAGTAGTTAAAGTGCCATGTCTTGCAATTCTAGTAGGAAGAACACAATCGAACATGTCTACACCTCTACTAACAGCTTCCAATATATCGTTAGTTGCTCCAATACCCATCTCATATCTAGGCTTATCTTCTGGTAGATAAGGAAGAGTATAGTCTAACATTTTATAGTGAGTTTCTTTATCTTCTCCTACGCTTGTGCCACCAATTGCGTAGCCGTCAAAATCCATCTCAACTAACTTTTCAGCACAATATTTTCTTAAGTCAGGATAATCGCTACCCTGAACAATTCCAAATAAAGCCTGATCTTTTCTAGTATGTGCATCTTTACCTCTTTTGGCCCAACGTAATGTTCTTTCAACTGACTTTTCAGTATAGTTATGATCGCTAGGATAAGGAATACATTCATCAAAGCTCATTGCGATATCAGAACCGATAATCTGTTGAATGTGAATTGAATCTTCAGGGGACATAAATAGCTTTGAACCATCTAGATGGCTTTTGAAATGAACACCTTCCTCGGTGATTTTTCTTGTGTCAGCTAAAGAGAAAACCTGGAATCCACCTGAATC
This sequence comes from Erysipelotrichaceae bacterium, assembly GCA_045599505.1. GTDB lineage: Bacteria > Bacillota_I > Bacilli_A > Erysipelotrichales > Erysipelotrichaceae > UBA1783. Next base: position 9,482 of record JAZRWC010000107.1, read on the forward strand.
TGTTAAGACTGGTCCATCCCAATTCATGAAATTGTGAACTCCACCAACTTCTTCTAAGACTTCAGTTGTTGGTCTTAACCAAAGGTGATATGTGTTAGCTAAAATGAATTGAGCTTTCATCTCCTTGAGTTCTTCAGGCGAGATGAACTTTACTGTTGCTGCTGTTCCCACAGGCATGAACATTGGAGTTTCAACATCGCCATGAGGTGTATGCAACACACCATAACGTGCTCCTGATTGTTTACATATATGTTTTACTTCAAAAGTAATAGCTTTTTCACTCATAATTTTAATAACCTCGCTAGTATTTTATCATATTTTGTCATTTATTTTATAGGAATATTGGTTTGTTGGGCATACTTATATATAGGAGGATTTAACAATGGACAGCAGTCAGAAAATTATAAAGATTATTTGTGAATTAGAAAGTTATTTAGATGAAGGGTATATGGATTATTATGCCATCAAGGAAGTCATCAGAAAGTTGAAGGAGGTTTATGATAGGGAAAGTTATGAAAGATTAAATAAGATGATGGAAGAAGTAACAAACTATATGATCAATCAGACTAATCAAGAAAAGAGAGTTTATGAATTTGTCAAGGAGAATATAGGACTTGTTGCTAAGACTATCGGCAAGAGCGATAGAACAGTGTATAGAAAAATCTCTAATAGAGCTTTCACTTTAAGCGAAAAAACTCTGATAGAGCAGCTAATCTATGACCTTGCTAATAAAGAAAATTAGCTATATTGAACAGAGGAATGACATTTCAAGGGTAAAAAAGGTAGAATTATTGATTTCATTAATTAAGCCATATATTTATGAGGTTAACTACAAGGTCTATTACAATCATACAAACTTTAATGAATACCATTATTCATCAAGTGTAATAAAAAGAGGAAATACTAGCGTAAATGACAGCAAGTTGCACAGATATGTGATGGAACAGTTAGAGGATGAGTATGTTATTAATAAGATCTGTAAGAACATTAATGATATCAGTATAGAAGACTACAGAAAGGTATTTATTGATAGGTTTATTTTAAAGAGGAAACCACAAGCCAGTATTTTATCGATGAATATATCAATAAGCACATATTATAAATATTTAAATTACTCAATTATGGACTTTTTGGGTAATCGGGATGGGTGACTTGTTTGTGTAAAAATTAACTTAACAATGGGGCAAAAATGACCTATTATTTCCAAAAATGATAGGTTATAATTGAAACATGAAAAAGTTTAACTTCGCAATGCTACATCTAATCTTAGCACTTGTTTTGATAGGGCTAGGTATTTTAATTGAATTAAATGGTACTAAAAGCGTTAAAGGTACAGCTGGTTTATTCTTAATTGTTCCAGGAGTAACTCTATTAGCTGGTTTCTTCATGGAATATATAAAGGCAAAAAGATTCTATCTTTATGCCCTTGTGCCAATGACAATAGCTTTGGCTGCTGATGTCATTTTATGGGTATCATTAAAGCTCCCTGTTACACCAATAATGGTGCTATGTGTAATAGTACTTGATGGAATAGCAGTAGGTATTTCAATTTTATTCTTATTAATTTATCAGAACGTATCAGAACATAAAGTGAAAAACACTGAAAAGAAAACAAAAAAGTAAAAAGCTACAATTCTGTAGCTTTTCTTTTGAGGAAAAAGGTATAAAAAAACCTGGGTAGTTATATCCAGGTTTGTAATTTCAAATGGCGCCTGAAGAGGGACTCGAACCCACGACCATTCGGTTAACAGCCGAGCGCTCTACCGACTGAGCTATTCAGGCAACAAAGATATATTACTACAAATGAAAGTTGTGGTCAACATAAAAATGAAAAAATATTATGATAAATAAATGTAAAAAGAATGATTAATAAAATAAGACATCCTAATTGTGATATTATTAATATGTAGTGAAATGAGGAATTATCATGAAGATTTGTGTATTTGGTGCAAGCAGCGATTTAATCGATGAAACATATAAAACGGAAGCTTATAATTTAGGAAAGACACTAGCTGAAAATGGTCACTCACTTGTATTCGGTGGAGGTGCTTCTGGATTAATGGGAGCTGTAGCTAGAGGCTTTAAGGCTGGTAATGGATATATTACTTCCATTGCTCCAAAGATTTTCGATAGTGTGGACATTATCTATCAAGGTAGTGATGAAATTATAATTACTGAAACATTAATTGATAGAAAAGAAGAGATGTTAAAGATGAGCGATTGTTTTATCTCTTTAGCAGGTGGTATTGGTACATACGACGAACTATTTGAAGCTTTAAGCAATAAACAATTAAAGTATATAGATCAGCCAGTTATTATTTATAACACATTAGGCTATTATGATAATCTTGTGGCATTTTTAAATGAAACTCACAAAAGAGGATTCATGGATGAAAAGTCACTTCATTTATATGAAGTATTTAGCACAGCTAAAGAAGTAGTAGATTACCTAAAAGGAGAATAAAGTATTATGAGTACAGTTTTATTAACAGGTGGAGCAGGATATATAGGAACGCATACAGCAGTAGCCTTAAGTGAAAATGGATATGATGTAGTTATATTAGATAACTTGTATAACTCAGAAGTATCAGCAGTAGAAAGAGCAGAGAAACTAGTGAATAAGAAGTTTCCATTGTATATTGGTAACTGTTGTGATGAATCACTATTAGATAAGATCTTCACTGAAAATAAGATTGATATCGTAATTCATTTTGCTGGTTTAAAGGCAGTAGGAGAATCAGTAGCTAAGCCATTAGAATACTATTCTAATAACTTGAACGCTACTATGAACTTGCTAAAATCAATGATCAGAAATAATGTAAACAATATCGTATTCTCATCAAGTGCAACAGTGTATGCAGAAAGTAATGATGCTGAAAGAAAAGAAGGAATGCTACTAGGATGTACTAATCCATATGGATGGACAAAGTATATGGGAGAGCAGATTATAAGAGATACAGCAGCTGCTAATAAACAGCTAAACGCAGTAATGCTAAGATACTTTAATCCAGTAGGAGCACATCCTTCTGGAACACTAGGAGAAAATCCAAAGGGAATACCAAATAACCTAATGCCATATATTCAGCAGGTAGCTACAGGGGTAAGAGAATACTTACATGTATATGGGAATGACTATGATACACCAGATGGAACTGGAGTAAGAGACTACATCCATGTATGTGATTTAGCAGAAGCACATGTAGCAGCAGCTGACTATATACTAGCTAATGGAGGATGTTTAGAAGTAAATATCGGAACAGGAAAGGGAGCAAGTGTATTAGATATGGTAAAGGCATTTGAAGAAGCGAATGGAATAAAGATACCATATGTAATTGATCCTAGAAGACCTGGAGATGTAGCAAGCTGTTATGCAAATACAGATAAGGCAAGAGAAGTATTAGGATGGGTAGCTAAGAGAAATGTTGTGGATATGTGTAAGGATGCTTACAGATGGCAGCAGAATCTTGAAGGAAAGAAGTAAAAAGTATCTATATTGATAAATTTATATGAATTTGATAATATTTTCTTAAGGAGATTGTGAAAAAATCTACTTAAGTTAAGCGATATTTTCGATTTTAATTAATCGATAAAGGAGGAACGAAAATGTTTAAGAAATTATTTGCACTTGCTGCTACTGCAGCCGTTACTGCTGCTGGTGTTAAAGTCGTTAAGGACATCATCGCTGCTGATGAAGAAGAAAACAACGTAATTGATTTAGATAAATGCCAGTGTGAAGCAAAGGAAGAAAAGACTTGCTGCTGCCAGGAAGAAGAAACTTGTTGTTGTCAGAAGGAAGAAGAGTGCTGTTGTCAAGAAGAACAGTGTTGCTGCTCTAGCGAAGAGGCTTGCTGCTGCAATCAAGAATCAACTGAAGAATAATTAATAAACAAATAGATAGTGAAAGCTATCTATTTTAGTATAGGGAGTTAGTTTTATGAAAAAGATTTTAAGTGTATTTTTAGCTTTAGCTATGATACTAAGTTTTGTTGGTTGTACAAATAAGCCTGATCAGCCTGTTACACCAACAGAACAATATGATGAGCAATTTAATGAACTAATGAAGCAATGGTTCATCGAAGATATGTCATCAGATTATTTATCACTTCATTTTGCTGTTAACGATCCAGCAAAGTATGGAATTGAAAACGTCGAAGTATCATTAGGTGATGTTGAATTAACTGATGAAGTTATCAAGTCTGTAGATGACAGATTAGCTACATTAGAGGGTTATGATACTTCTAAGTTAAGCGATGATCAGCTTGTAACATATAAGACATTGTTAGCTGGTTTAAAGATGGATAGCGATTACTATCATGTAGAAGATGATTATGGTTTTGCCTTCACACCTAATTCAGGTGTTAATAACAATTTAGTTACTAACTACACTGAATTTGAAATCAGATGTGAGCAGGATATTAAGGATCTTATCACATTAATTATCGATTCAGAAAGATACATTAATGAATGTATTGAGCTAACTAAACAACAGGCTCAAGAAGGAATCATCCAGCCAACAAGCGTAATGGATCAGGTTAAAGAACAGGTTAACAGATTTATTGGCAATGTTGAGGATAATGAAGTTATCAAGGCTGCTAGCCTTCAGATAAACGAAAAGGGATATGATAGCAAATATATTGAAGAGATTAGGGATGCAGTAGTTAACTACTTAATTCCAGCTTACAAAAACATCTTAACAATGTATGATGAATTATATCCGATTGCTAAAGAGTCACCATTAACTGGCGCAATTAGCGATTATGAAAATGGTGATAAGTACTATGAAGTATTATTCGCTGAAAAGGCAAGCAGCACTAAGTGTGTAGCTTATTTTGAAGATGCTTTATATGACGCTATCTACAATACTATCTATGATATTTTAGATATTACTGATGCTTTAAATTTCAAAGAAAAGAAAGAATTCAATAATCCAAGTGAATATGGCTATTCTGATCCATATGATATCTTTGATTTCTTAAAGAAACAGATGGTTGATGAATATCCTGAAATTCCAGAAGTTGACTATACTATCGATTATTTAGATGAATCAGTAACAAGTGATAATGTTGTTGCTTACTATTTGTTATCACCTGTAGATGATGTTAACAAGAATGTTGTTAAGGTTAATCCTCTTTTCTGTGCTGATGATCCTAACTACTTATGCTTATCATTATCACATGAAGGATATCCTGGACATCTATACAACCATACTTATTATTTCACTAATCATCCTAATAATGAAATCAGAGACTGCTATAGCTTTGGCGGTTACGCTGAAGGTTGGGCGATGTATACTGAAGGTGAAGCATATAAGTACTTTGTTGAAAGCTATAATGTAGCTAAGCTAAACCAGTTATATGACAGATTAAGCTATTATCTATACGCAATTATCGATATTTGGACTAACTATGATGGATATGATTCAGATCAGATTGCAGTATTCTTATCTGATTTCTATCAAGAAGAATATGCAAGCTATTTAGCTGAAGAATTATCTGATTCTTCAGTTGGTGATCCATGCATGTTTGTTCCATACGCTTGTGGATTATTACAGATGGTTCAATTAAGAGAAATGGCTGAAGCAACTGCTGGTAAAAACTTCAACGTTAAGGATTACAATAAGGTAATATTAGATGCAGGTGAAACATCATTTGATGTATTAGAAGAACTAGTTAACCAATATTGTGATTCAGTAAAGGCAGAATAACAAACTATTCAAGGAGATTAGGTATAATCTCCTTTTTTGTCGATTTTTGTACATTATTGGCACAAAAAGGTCAAATCATTATGGAAAGGGCTTACAAATTGCATTAAACAACTCATTATGTATAAATATTAATGAGGAAAAAGTTATGAGCGAAAAATATGAATCATTGAAGTTGTCTAAGCAGTTATGTTTCCCTTTATATGCAGCTAGTAGAGAAGTAGTTAAGTACTATACTCCATTATTATCAAGTGTTGGACTTACATATACTCAATATGTGGCCATGATGGTAATGTGGGAAAGAGAAAGAGTTAATATCAAAGATCTTGGAGAACAATTACATCTTGATACGGGTACATTAACACCTTTATTAAAGACTTTAGAAAAGAAGGGTTATGTTACTAGAGAAAGAAATAAGAGAGATGAGAGATTAGTAGATGTAACTTTAACAGCTAGCGGTGCTGAACTTAAGGATCAGGTTATCGATTTCCCTGAAATTGTAAATAGCAAGATTAACCTTACAAAAGAAGAGACTGATTGTTTATATAGCTTACTTTATAAATTATTAGCTTCAGAAGAGGAATAGTAATTCAAAGCTTTACTGTAAAATGGTAAAGCTTTTCTTATGAAAAAAAGAAGTGATAATTCACTTCTATTTGACTATAAATGATGATTCATTAGCCTCAACAGGTAGTGGTTTCATGCTGTAGTCTGAAACTCTTATATAGAAATTGGCGTTTTGAATCTGACTAATAAACTCATTGATCTTATTAGAATCGCCTTGTATTTGACATTCTACCGAACCATCAATTCTGTTTTTTACATATCCTGTTAAATTCAAAGAGTTAGCAAGCCTTAAAGCGTTATATCTGAACCCTACTCCTTGAACAAGTCCTAAAAAAATTACTAAGTATCTTCTCATACAAATATAGTAAATAATTAATGCATTTTGGTCAAATAGAAAAATTAATAAAAAAAAGTAAAAAAATACTTGCAATGTATATTTGATTGGTGTAGTATAAATAAGCAATGTGAATGGGCCTGTAGCTCAGTTGGTTAGAGCGCACCCCTGATAAGGGTGAGGTCGCTGGTTCAATTCCATTCAGGCCCACCATTCACCTGGGGCGTTAGCTTAGCTGGGAGAGCGCCTGCCTTGCACGCAGGAGGTCAGGGGTTCGATCCCCCTACGCTCCACCAGGTTGAAATTGTAAGAGAACTTCGGTTCTCTTTTTTTGTATATAAATGATAAGAAATTTTATTTCCTTATATTTTTTTGATAGACTAATATTGGTGATTAAAAATGAGAGAGTTAAAGATTAAAGGTATATATAGACATTTCAAGGGAGATTATTACTTGGTTGAAGATGTAGCATTAGACAGTGAGACTAATAAGGAAGTAGTAATCTATAGAAAGCTTTATGAAGATTGTTCTTTGTGGTTGAGAGATAAGGAGATGTTTTTAAGCGAAGTTGACCATAATAAATATCCTGATGTAAATCAGAAGTATCGTTTTGAATTACAGAATATAGAAAGTGTGAAGAAGTAAAATGTATATTTTAGATATATATCATAGTGAAATACCTGAGTTTATTAATGAAGCTATTGAAGCTATAGAGATGCAAAGACTTAAGGATGTAGGAATGAATTGTGGATGTGAGTATACATCTTTTCCTATTTATCAAAATGGTGCAACTTATTCCAGATATGAGCATTCTATCGGTGTTGCATTAATTATCTGGCATTTTACTAATGATATCGCTCAAAGTTTAAGTGGGTTATTTCATGATATTTCGACTCCTTGTTTTGCTCATGTTATTGATTTTTTAAATAATGATCACTTGACTCAATCATCAACAGAAGAGAAGACAGAATTCTACATTGAAAATTCAAAGGTAATTCAGAAAGTGTTAAAGAAATATGGATTAACTACTAAGCAAGTCAGTGATTATCACAACTATCCAATAGCTGATAATGATACTCCTAGATTATCTAGTGATAGATTAGAATATACACTAGGTAACTTAATAAACTTTGAATTTGGAGATAAGAATTTATCAAAGAGACTATATGATGATTTAACTGTTGGAATTAGCGAAGAGGGAGTTGTAGAGCTAATGTTTAAAAGCGAAGAGTGCGCTAGTATCTTTACGCAAATGGCCATTAAATGCTCTACAATTTACGAATGTGACTCAGATAGATATTCTATGCAGTCTTTAGCTTTGTTGCTTAAACAGGCCGTAAAAGATGGGATAATTACTTCTGATGACTTCTATACTACTGAACCTGAAATCATCGAAAAACTAACAAAAAATCAAAAATATAATGAACTTTGGAAACAATATCGCAAAATGGAAAAGGTTTATACTAGTCAAACTCCAAAAGACGGATATTTAAAGATATTCGCCAAAAAGAGATACATTAATCCTTATGTTTTAAATAAGGGTAGAATTACAGATATCAATCCTCAAATTAAAGAGGAGCTAGAAACGTTTGTTAGTATCAAATATGACTATTATGTTAAGGCGATGTAGAGGTATACAAATATGAAATATTATATTAAACAGAAAGTGTTTTCATTAGTTGATAGATTTGAAGTATACGATGAATTTGATGAAGTTGTCTATACTGTAGAAGGTGAGTTTTTCTCTTTTGGAAAGAAATATCATATCTACAATACTGATGGTTATGAAATAGCTTATATTCATCAGAAGCTATTAACTTTTTTACCAAAATTTGAAGTATATGTTGATGAAACAGAAGTTGCTGAGATAGTTAAAGACTTTTCACTATTTGTCCCTGCTTATCATATTGAACTATTAGATTGGAATATAGAGGGTGAGTTTTGGGCTCATGATTATAAAATTACTAGCTATGGCAGTATCGTGGCAACTATTTCAAAAGAGTGGTTTACTTGGGGAGATAAGTATTGGATTGATGTAGAAGATGAATATGACCAGGTAATGGTAGTAGCCACTGTCTTGGCTATTGATGCCTGTTTAGAAACAAGCGCATCAGTAAGCGCTAATAATACAAACTAATATGGAAGCTTTCATTAACGGTCTAGTTGGATTATTAGTAATAATTGGTTGCATACTAGTAACTATCTTATCCAACAAAAAATAACGAGCTATGTGGCTCGTTTTCTAGTGGAATTATTCAAAAATAAAAAGGATTTTACAACCCCTCAACAATATAATTTTAGCACATAAAAAATTATAAAAATAGACTATACAATATATTTATCGGATGTATTATATAGGTGTAAAGATAAAGAAGAAAAAGATAATAAAGAACAATAAAATCTAAAGGAGCAGAAGCTTTAGATAAAAAATTATAATTAGGAGGAAAAGGAAAATGAAGGAGATCTTACTAGAAATTCATTAGCCTTCCTAATGAAAGAGCGAATTCATTAGGAAGTAAAAAATAATAGACTAATGAATTTAAAAAAGAAAGTAGAAACGACGCCAAAGAGGACAAACCCAAAGACAAGTAAATAAAGATGGAATTAACGAATTCCAATAAGAATAAATAAGTATTAAGCAAAAGGAGCTAAAGAAATGAGAGAGGTACTATTAATTATTTGTTTAGCTTAACAACTTAGAAGTGACGAGGCTGAGTTGTTAAGGGTAAAAAACTAGTAATAACGTCAGTCAGATAAGAAAGGTGACTAAGGATAAACCAATGGCTTAAGAACTAGTTCTTGAAAAAGAAC
>JAZRWC010000108.1:0-12512 GCA_045599505.1 Erysipelotrichaceae bacterium
GATCAATTATTGTACTAGTTGGCTCAGTTTTGGAAATGTTTGCTTACAAAACAACAGCTGATGTTTTTGAAGCTTTGAGCAAGAATACTACAGATAACTTATAGAAATGATTATTGGATGCTTCTAATCCAAAAAGAAGCATCCTTTTAATTTGGATATAAAAAAGTGTAAGCACGCGCTTACACTTTTCTTACTACTCTTCAAATCTCTTACCTTCTGAAACAAATTGTTTAATAGTTTCTCCAACAAGGTTTAGTCCATTTAAGATTGTTTCACTTTCATTAGAACTATCAACAGTCACAAACTTATCACTATCATAATAGCTAAATTCCACTACTGTATCTGAAGTGCTTGTTGATAATGTCTTTTTATAATTTGATAATTTATTATCTTTAACTAGCTTATATATTTTCTTGACGATATTTCCATCAATTAAATATGTAGAACAGCTTTCGATGGAATGTTCATCAGCTTTCTCTGATACTTCTACTAATAGCTCAGATAAGCTATAAGTATATATATCCATCTGATGATATCCTAAAACGTTTCCATCTTTCTTATCAATAGATTTAAATCTAAAGATCAACTGTCTTTTTAATTGATTATTTCCACTATGTTTTTCTTCCTTACTAGCTAATACTACCATCGCAAATGAGCTAATTAATGATAAGACAAATAACATTCTTCTTAACATTACTTTTCTCCTAACTAATAAGTAGTTTCAACATAGCTAATAGCTATTCCATACTTTTGTGCTTCATCTAAAATCTCATTTAATTCCTTGAAGTCTTCACTAAAACAAGCAGTCTTTACATTAGCGATATTCATCATGCTCATTGTTGCTCCTCTATCCAAGTAACAACAATCGCTAATATATAAATCTACATCAGAGCTATACATCTTATAGAACTGCTGGTAAGAAAGCTTAACAACCTTTATGAATTCATTATCAACTAAATCAGAATAGTTGATGAAGTTTTCATCAACATACTTTAGTCCTTCTTCATTTTTATAAATCACAAAGTATCTACCCTTTTCTTCAAATTCTTTTTGCTTTTGAGCTAAGAAATTATTGTAGCTATCCTTAAACTGTTGGCAAGCATCATCATGCACCACAACTAGTCCATTACTATCATAATGATAACACTCTGGGTAATCCATCCATTTGAAATCATATTCAATCATCTTTGTCACCTTCTTACTAGATAATTATACCAACAAAGTACTAAAAAAAGAACACATCCAAAACTACAGATGTGTTCTTGAACTTATTAGTCTAATTCAGCCTTACCAGTATATAACTGATAGTATCTACCCTTATTCTTTAATAAGTCTTCGTGATCACCACGTTCGATGATTTCACCCTTTTCTAATACCATAATCGCATTAGAATTTCTTACAGTTGATAATCTGTGGGCAATTACGAATACTGTTCTACCATGCATTAACTTATCCATACCCTTTTCAATTAACTTTTCAGTATGAGTATCGATTGATGAAGTAGCTTCATCTAAGATTAATACAGGAGGATTAGCTACTGCTGCTCTAGCGATATTTAATAACTGTCTTTGACCTTGTGATAAGTTACCACCATTGTCAGTTAACATAGTATTAAATCCCTGAGGAAGTCTCTTAATGAAACTATCAGCGTTAGCTAGCTTAGCTGCAGCGATACATTCTTCATCACTAGCATCTAAATTACCATAACGGATGTTTTCCATAATAGTACCAGTAAATAAGTTTGTATCCTGTAATACGCAACCTAATGATCTTCTTAATGATGCCTTTTCGATATCTTTAATATCGATTCCATCGTAAGTGATGTAACCTTCTTGAACATCATAGAAACGGTTGATTAAGTTAGTGATAGTTGTCTTACCAGCACCAGTTGAACCTACAAAGGCAATCTTCTGACCTGGCTTAGCATATAATGATACATCGTGTAATACTACCTTGTTAGGTACATATGAGAATGTAACATCATGTAATCTGATATCACCACATAACTTAGTTAATGATCCATCGCTAGGATTCTTCCAAGCGAATACATCAGTTCTTTCGCTTGTTTCAACTAAACCATTTTCAGTTTCAACAGCGTTAACTAAAGTGATCTTACCATCATCTACTTCTACTGGAGAGTCGATGATGTTGAATACTCTTTCTGCACCAGCGATAGACATCATCATCATATTGAACTGCTGTGATACCTGGCTAATTGGGCCTGATACCTGACGACAATATAATAAGAATGAAGCTAATGCACCTAATGATACTGTGCCCTTGATTACCATATTAGCACCTACTGCAGCTACTACTGCATAAGTGAAGTATGATAAGTTCATATTTAATGGCATAACAATACCAGCGATTGTGTTTGTCTTAACCTGAATGTTGTAAGCTGCCTGAGTGTAATGTTTGAACTCATTAATAGCCTGCTTTTCATGGTTGAATACCTTAATAACCTTCTGGCCAGAGAACATTTCTTCTGAGAAACCGTTGATATTAGCGATTGACTTCTGCATTTCTGCGAAGTTCTTACGCATCTTACCACTTAAAGTTACTGAGATATAAGTAATTAATGATAATGATACTAAACAGATAGCTGCTAATGAGAAGTTTGTTCTAACCATCATGATTACTGTACCAGTGATTGAAACAGCTGATGATACTAATGTTGGGAACATATTAGCGATCATCATTCTCATTGTATCGATATCGTTTGAATAGAAGTTCATTAAATCACCATGAGTATGAGTATCATAGAATTGAACTGGCATACTCTGCATGTGATCAAACAAATCTTTTCTAACGTCATTTAAGAAGTTAGTTGATACAATTGACATAAGCTTCTTGTTAGTAAAACTACATACAACTGATGTCAAATAGATAATACCCATTACCCATAACATTGAAATGAAACCTGATAAATCTGGATTAGGATTTCCAATGTTTGGTACTACGTAGTTATTAATAATAGGTGTAAAGAAATATGAACTAGCAACTGAAGCTAATGATGTAACTACGATACAAACAAAGATAATTGATAGCTTTAACTTATACTTAGCTAAATAGCTGAAAATTCTCTTAACTGTAGCAGGAATATCGTTAGCTCTAGCATTTCTTTTAATTTTATACTGTTTTTCGCTCATTATTCTGCTACCCCCTGTGCCTGTGTAGTATATAAGTCTGAATATACTTCATTTCTAGCAAGTAACTCTTCATGAGTTCCCATATCCATAACCTTACCATCATCTAAAACGATAATCTTATCAGCATCCATTACTGAAGCGATACGTTGTGCGATGATGATAGTTGTCATACCAGATAATCTTTCCTTTAATGCCTTTCTGATTCTCTTATCAGTATCAGTATCTACAGCACTTGTAGAGTCATCTAGGATGATAATCTTTGGCTTCTTTAATAATGCTCTAGCGATACATAATCTCTGTTTCTGACCACCAGATACATTTACACCACCCTGACCTAAGTCTCTGTTATATCCTTCTGGGAAGGCAGAGATGAAGTCATCTGCTTGAGCACACTTACAAGCTTCAACAACTTCTTCATGAGTAGCGTTTGGGTTACCCCACTTCATGTTTTCTTCAATAGTACCTGAGAATAATACGTTCTTCTGTAATACTACAGATACGCTTTCTCTTAAGTTTTCCATTGTGTATTCCTTAACGTTATGACCACCAACTCTAACTTCACCTAAAGTAGTGTCGTATAATCTTGGAATTAACTGGATTAATGATGTCTTACCTGAACCAGTAGAACCGATAACACCAACTGTTTCACCAGCTTTGATTGATACGTTTATATCAGTCAAGGCAAGCTTTTCAGGATTCTTTGAATATGAAAAACCAACATTCTTAAATTCGATAGAACCATCTTCTACCTGTAATTTTGGATCAGCTTGTTCATCAGTTAAGTCAACGATTTCATTTAAGATTTCATTAGCTCTATCTACTGAAGCTCTAGACATAATAATCTGCATTAATACCATTGATAAGCCTAATAATGAGAATAAGATTGACTTTAAGTAAGCAACATAACTCATTAACTGACCTTCTGTCATTGAACCTTGGATAACGAAGTTACCCCCCTTCCAAGTAACAACGATCATACAGATGTACATGATAAGATTGAAGAATGGTTCGTTTAAAATAACGATTGATTCTGCTCTTAACTGTGACTTAACAACATCCTGGCTAGTAGCAGCGAACTTAATCTTTTCAAACTGCTCTCTAACGAAAGTCTTAACAACTCTGATAGCTACGAAGTTTTCTTCTAATGCTGCGTTCATTCTATCGAACTTGCTCATTAAGATTCTGAATCTTGGATGAGCTTGAGTTGCGATTAAATATAAGCCTACACCTAAGATAGGTACAGCTACAGCGAATACTACTGCTAAATCCTTATTGATCTTATAAACCATATAAGCACTTAATGCTAAGTTTACTGGAGCCCTCATTAACTGTCTAACAATTGAGTTATAAGCCATTCTTAACTCTCTCATATCCTTAGTCATTCTTGTTACTAATGATGGTACTTCAAATTTTTCGATATTTGCGAAGCTATAAGTCTGAACCTTTTCATACATTGAATTACGTAAATTTAAAACGAATCCACTTGATGCTACTGAACTTGTAAAGCCAGCAAGGATACCACAGCCCATAGCAGCTAATGATAATAAACACATTGTTATACCCTTAGAATAAATATACTCAAGGCCTGCTCCACCCTTAACACCTACGTCAATGATTTCTGACATAACTGATGGGATCTGAACGTCGAACCATACTTCCACTATCATTAATAATGGAGTAACGATTGCGGCCCACATGTATTTTTTTCCGGTATAGTTTTTAATTAACTTAAACAAAAAACCATCCTCCTTTTCAAACACAAAAATACGCCTCAAAAATTATCAGCGACGTATCTATTTTAAGCCATAAAATTGAGCAATTCAACAAAAATGATTAACCGGTTTACATTTTTTATAAAGAAAACGGTTACATTAATTTGTTCCATTTGGAAACAAATTTTTCTCATAAAAAAAGCCACTTCGTAAGCGAAATGGCTATTATTTTTATCTTATAAATAGAATGGTTCTAATTGAGCAGGAGTACCATTTTCATAGATTAAATCAGGTTCTCCAAGAATTAAAGGTAAAGCGTATTGGTAGAATTCTTCACTCATACCTTCATATTCAGGTAAAATCCATTCAGTAGGTACACGCTTTACGAAGTTAGCAACCTTATCAGCATCCACTGTAAAGTATTGTGCTTCATATTCTTCACCTTCAAGTCTTCTTAAGGCAACCATCTTACCTGTGAAGCTTGGATCAGCTGAATGCATATGAGCACTAACACCTAACTTGTAAGATTCTTCTACGTCAACCTTTGATTGAGATTGAACATTGCATCTCTGTAATGTGCTCATATCCTGAACCTTAGCTCTATCAGCAACACCAGCATCTAAGATCATATTCTTGATTGCGTTACCAGCACCACCTAATACCGCATGTCCAAATCCATCATTCTTAGCAGCACCAGCTGACAAATATGTTCCATCAGCGTAATGAGCGCCTTCACTAACAACGATATAGCACTTATTTTTAGCGTCCACACATTCCTTAACTTTAGCTAGGAATAATTCCTTATCGAAATCTTCTTCAGGTAAAACAAGTAAGTCAACCTTACCGCTTAATACTGTACTAGCAGCTAACCATCCAGCATCTCTACCCATTGTTTCTAAGATGAATACTTCTTGACGAGTATAAACATTTAAGTCTAACCAAGTCATCTTAGCAGCTGTAGCTAAAAATTTAGCAGCACTTGCGAAACCTGGACAATGGTCGATTTCAACTAAGTCATTATCGATAGTCTTAGGACAACCAACAAAGCGATGCTTTGTGATGTTGTGTTCCTTAGCATATTGGCTTAAAGCAGCAACAGTATCCATAGAATCGTTACCACCAGTATAGAACATAGTATCGATATCATATGCATCTAAAATCTGGAATAGCTTTTCAAAATCAGCTGTCTTCTCTCTCTTTAGCTTGTATCTGCAACTACCTAATGCGCTAGCACAAGTCTGCTTTAATAATTTGATATGGAATTCAGATAAATCTGTTAAATCAACGAAGTCTTCGTTTAAGATACCTTCAATACCATGAAGGCCACCATAAACATGATCATATATTGGATTAAGCTGGTTAGCAGTAATGATACCAGCTACTGTGGCATTAATAACACTTGTAGGTCCGCCTGATTGAGCTACTAAACAATTTCCCATAAAAGTCCTCTCCAAAAAATCTTACCTTCTTTATTATACACAATTTTGTTCGTTTTTATGTTCATTTAGATACATAAAATGTTAATTGATAGTATACTTTTTAAGGTTTTTAATGCTCTGCTTATATAAAGGATCCAACTTTGATAAATAATCATAGAATCCTTTCTGATGATTAGTCACCTTGAGATGAGCAATCTCATGGTATATAACGCCTCTTAAAGTCGCTGTATCTAGACAGCCAGACAAGACGTTAATCACAATTAACCTGTCATTTTTATAGCAGCATCCCCATTTGCTTT
The DNA here is from genome assembly GCA_045599505.1 of Erysipelotrichaceae bacterium. GTDB lineage: Bacteria > Bacillota_I > Bacilli_A > Erysipelotrichales > Erysipelotrichaceae > UBA1783. The sequence continues at coordinate 6,600 of JAZRWC010000108.1, forward strand.
TATAAAATTTAAAGGCTAATTTAAAATCTACATTTAATTCTTTTTTGATATCATTTACTTCTTCTTCAATTATTGAACATAAATGATCCCTAAAGTTCTTATTAATTGAAGTGATACTTTTACCCATTAAAGTAATTGTATCCTCATCAATAATCATCCCTTTTTTATATCCTTGCTTAACTAGTAACTTATATTGTTTTCCCTTGTAATAGATGGTTGAATCATTAGATAAATCATAATTAACATTTATTCTAGGATTATCTAATCGATTATTAATCCATCTTTGATGCTTACTGACAAATTCTTCAATAGTTTTCAAAGGTAATAAAAGTGGAGCAAGTACATAAACTTCGCCATTTATAACCTTCATAGTCAAGGTTTTACGATTCTCTCTTTTTAAATAATAATTAACCGGCATACTCTTCCCACTTTGCCATTAGGTTATCGATTTCATTGTGCTTTTCATCGATTGCCTCTTCTAGCTTATTTAACTTCTGATAATCGTGATAATACTCTTCTTCAAATCTTAATGCTCTCAAATCTTCTAACTCTTGTTCAGCCTTAGCGATCTGCTTTTCAATTGTAGCTATCTTTTTAGCTATTTCTCTTTGTGTTTTAGCATCTAGTACTACCGGTTGAACAACCTTTTCTTCCTGCTTTTTATTTAATTGTTTAGCAGTAGGTTCAATACCCTTAATCTTATCCTGATATTCAGAATACTTTAAGTTATAGAACTTAGTTGCTTCTCCACCAACATAAAGAATACAGCTAGCTAACTTATTGATGAAGTATCTATCATGAGATACGACAATAACTGTACCGTCATATTCGCTTAATGCGTTTTCCAAAGCTTCCTTACCAGCGATATCTAAATGGTTAGTAGGTTCATCTAGTATCAATAAATTAGCTTTCGATAACATTAGCTTAGCTAATGATAATCTAACCTTTTCCCCACCGCTTAAAACATCACAAGTCTTATAGACATCATCAGCGGTAAACATAAAGCTTCCTAAGATTTTTCTTACCTCAGTATGATCATATTCAGGATATAAGTCCCATATTTCATCTAAGATTGTCTTAGTTGAATCAACCTGTGCTAAGGATTGATCAAAATATCCTACTTCAATCTGATGACCATATAAATAATCGCCACTTAATGCATCGATCTGACCCATAATAGTCTTTAAGAAAGTACTCTTACCTAAACCATTAGGACCGATAACCCCTAACTTTTGACCATTGATAAGCTGGAAAGTAATTTCACATAATGGCTTATCATAACCGATAACCAAGTTTTCAACATTGATTACACTTGTGCCACCTTTTAAGTTTTTATCAAAGTGTAACTTGAAATTCTTATTGTTTGTCTGTGGTCTTTCGATTCTCTCCATTCGATCTAGATACTTAATCTTACTTTGAGCGAATGCTGCCTTGTTCTTTTTATATCTGAACTTTTCAATCAAATCCTCAAGACGCTTGATTTCCATCTGTTGATTGCGATAGGCGATGGACATTCTTTCCATCTCTGTCTTTTTTAGTTCAACATATTTAGTGTAGTTACCTACGTAATGATTTAATCTCTTAAAATCAAACTCATATACTTCACCAACAACCTTATCCATAAACATACGGTCATGGGATACTACGATAATAGCTTTTGGATATTTGATTAAGTATCCTTCAAGCCACTCGATTGTTTCCATATCAAGATGGTTAGTAGGTTCATCTAATAATAAGATATCTGGCTTTTCTAATAGTAGCTTAACAAAGGCGATTCTAGTTTTTTGTCCACCAGAAAAAGTTGAGATAACCCTGTCTCTATCCTCTAAATTAAAGCCAAATCTGGTAAATAATGTTATCTGCTCTTGATTGTAGTTATAACCATTTAAAGCTTCAAACTCATGCTGTAACTTAGAATACTCTTCTAATAGTTCATCAGTATATTCACTTTCTAATCTTAAAGCTATCTCATCCATTTGAAATTTGATATCGATAACATGCTGGTATACCTCATCGAAAACCTGTTGTACTGTTTTAGTCTCATCATCAAAAGCTTTCTGTGATAAGTAACCAATACTTACGTTGTTACCGATAAAGATATCACCTTTATCTAATTGCTCATTACCAGTAATGATGTTCATTAAGGTTGTCTTTCCACAACCATTTCTACCGATAACGGCTACCTTCTCTGTACCTTTTATTTCAAAATTAATATTGCTGAAAAGCTCTTCCCCAGAAAATTCTTTGCAGCCATTGTTAATTCTTAGTAACATAGTACCTCCCTAAGAAAATAGCCAAATTACTTGGCTATTTTAAACTGTTAATAATACCGTCTGCGATTGCCTTAGCAAGTGCAGCTTTGTTTTGTGCAAAATTGCTTACACTATTTGAAACTGTAATATCACATGGCATTACTACGATTGTATCCATACCATAAATGTTATTAGCAGCGAATGATGCGTTTGTCATACTAGCTTCTGAATAAGTACCAGCGTTTAGTACCTTACCACCAGCTTCTCTGATTTCATATACCCAATCAGTATATCCATCATCAGCGTAATCTGATTGTAACAAGTATTCATTTTCTTCCATTTCATCAGCATATAATGTTGTTGATGCCTTGATTGACTGATATACTTCATTAGCTAACTTACCGCTTGAGTTATATGAGTACATAACACCAACAGCCTGTCCATAGTCTTCCATATCTAAGTGAACTAAGATCTTAGCTTTTGAGTTATAAGCTCTATTTAATACACCGTTTGATCCATAGTACCAAACATCTTCATCATATGTTTCCTTCAATAAGATAACCTTTAATCCAGCTTCTTCTAACTTAGCCTTTAAATCTGTTGCTACATCGAATAATTCAACAGCTTCAACGATACCGTTCTGTTCCATACCAACTAATGAAACACCACCACTTGTTAATGCTGGAGCTACTGAGATAGCTACATCGTATTCTCTGTTTTCTTCAGCAGGGATTTCAGTTACCTTGATGTATAAGTAATGCTGATCTAAGTAATCTTCTTCTGCTTCTGGTTGAGTGAACATTGTCTTATCAGCTACTAGTTCAACCTTCATATTCTTACCATCTTTCGTGATAGTAGTGAATGTGTTATTGAATGATAACATGCTAGACATATATACTCTGTTATAAGTTTCATTTTCTACGATATATACGCTGTAGAAACCTGGCTTTAACTTACCTAAATCAATCTGATTATCTACATCTCTAGTTAATCCTTCAAATACCACTTCGCTTCCATCGCACATATTTCTTAATACGACGTTCTTACCTCTTAATGTATTTGAATTAGTGATTGTAACATCATAACTATCGAAGTATAAGTTCAATGACTGACCATAGAAGTTGTAATCCTTGATAGCTACATTTTTGCTTCTATCTTCCTTATTTAAAGCTTCTAAAGTCTGCTTACCGTTATAAGAACAAATATTTGTAATATCAATATCCTTCTTTGATGGCTTTGGTCCTGAGATCAAACCAATAATTAATGAAATAATTAAATATAAAACTAAAAATGCGAATACAGCAGCAGGAGCGGCTAGCTTCCACTTAACTCTCTGATACCACTGCTTGCCTTTTTTCTTCTTAGGAGTTTCTGTCATAATTACGCACCTCTCTATTTATTTATTATACTATTTTACTTGTAAATAGTGAATATTGTTATTTCTCACAGATTCATTTTTTACGCTAAAATAAGGCATTTTTAATAGTTGTCTTAAATTATTCCAAGTAGAAACAAATATGATTAATAAAAAATTCTTTATTAGTAATTTTTAATTTTAACTTTATAAAATAAATAACATCTCATGTTACAATTATATTATCGAAAGGTAATATTAAGAAAATTGTCAAAAAAACTATTGGCAGTCATTTTATTTTCTTTGGGAATATCATATCTACTAGAAAAGAAAGGTTTTCAAAATAAAGGTGATATAAATGAAAGAAAAGTTATTGCGTTTATTCTTAATCGGATTTATTCCAGCTACTGCTAAATACATTATTAGGACCAACCAAAATATTAATGAGGTCACAGAAGCTTTTATCACAGTACTTGTTTTTGTTATAGTAATAGGATCCACTGTATATTTCGACAAAAAGAGGAAAAAAGAAAATAAAGAGTAAGGTGAATTTAATTTCACTTTACTCTTTTTAACTATTTTAATGCTATTTTAATAGATACAGCTTTCTTTTTATGATTAACTTCAATGCTAACTTCACCAATTTCACTTAGCTTATCTACATGAATCCCTCCACAAGGAATAACAGTATCTAAGCCTTTCCAATATCTGAAGTTTTCATTTTGTTCATCGGCATATGTTACTACTTCAATATCATTTTTAATTATCTCTAAAAACTTTTGGTTAGCTGCTTCAATAATACTATTATCAAAGTCATCTTCATTATATTTATTTACCGCAAAGCCATCTTCGATAGTTGATAATTTAGGATTAACGATAGTAGTGCCTAATAATTGTTGCATAACAACATGATGAACATGTAAACAAGTATGTAGCTTCATCTGTCTATATCTAAAATCCCAATCTAAAGTACAATTTACTGTTTTATCAACTAATGATTCATCTAAACTTTCAGCCATAACTAAAATACTATTAAAGTTTTCATCTTTAACTGTATTAGCCACATTATAGGTAACACCATCAACTTCTAAAGTGCCCTTATCACCCTTCTGTCCTCCACCTTGAGGATAGAAAATACTATCTTCTAACTCTACAAAACACTTGCCATTATCGTTTGTTACAGATTTGATTACTGTCTGTAATTCCTTTTTGTTTTTATCAGTATAATAATACTTAACCATAGGAAATCTCCTTTTTCATTTTTATTATTCTATCACCGATATACAAAAACTTTTACTAAAAAGCATAAAAAAGGCGCCTAAGCGCCTTAATTAGTAATATTAGAATTCTAAGTTTCTTGGAGTTCTTGGATAAGATAATACATCTCTGATGTTTTCCATAGAAGTGATGTACATTAATAATCTTTCAAATCCGACACCGAATCCTGAATGCTGGCAACAACCGAACTTTCTTAAGTCTAGGTACCACTGTAATGATTCAGTTGGAACACCCATTTCATTCATTCTATTTAATAATACGTCGTATCTTTCTTCACGCTGTGAACCACCACATAATTCACCAACTACTGGCATTAATAAGTCTGTAGCAGCAACTGTCTTGTTGTCATCGTTCAAGCGCATATAGAAAGCCTTAGATTCCTTTGGATAGTTAGTTACGAATACTGGACCATGCTTTTCAGTTAAATACTTTTCATGTTCAGTCTGGATATCCATACCCCAGAATACCTTGTTTTCAAACTGTGATTCAACAGCCTTTAATTCTTCTAAAGCATCTGCGTAGTTGATTCTGCCAAATGGAGTTTCTAATACATGGTTTAATCTTTCGATTAATGTATGATCCTTATCGATCATGTTATTGAAGAACTGCATTTCTTCTGGACAGTTATCAAATACATAACCGATACAGTACTTAACCATATCTTCCATTAAGTTCATATCATCTTCTAAATCAGCGAATGCGATTTCTGGCTCACACATCCAGAATTCGTTTGCATGCTTCTTAGTATTTGAGTTTTCAGCTCTGAAAGTAGGACCGAAAGTATAAACATCTCTGAAAGCTAATGCATAAGCTTCTACATGTAACTGTCCTGAAACAGTTAATGAAGCATGCTTACCAAAGAAGTCTTCATCATACTTAGCATCTTCTCTAGTTGTAACTGTGAATACTTCACCAGCGCCTTCAGCATCGTTACCAGTGATGATTGGTGTTTGAACATATACGCATCCCTGATTCTGGAAGAATTCGTGAAAAGCCATAGCTAATACGCTTCTCACTCTGAGTACTGCA